>CALDOH010000026.1 GCA_937912185.1 uncultured bacterium
ACTTTAAATTTCCTGAGCCCAGGCAAACGACCATAGTCAACTTCTTTGGAGATGTCATGTCTAATAAATTCAAAATTTGGATATTCCAAAAGTGAACGGATATTTTCTACATCCGAAGAAACAAAGTTATCTACACAGGTAACATTGTGTCCTCGTTTGACCAACTCCTCACACAAATGCGAACCGATAAAACCAGCGCCGCCAACGACCAGTATATTTTTTGTTTCTATAAAATCTCTAGTTGTCATATTTATATCTTAATTATATTTACCTATTAAATTATTAATCCTTACCTTAAATACCTGAGCCAAGGTCCTAGGATAACTATACCACTTTACTTTAGAGTCAAAATTATTTAACCAAGTGATCGGCACTTCCTTAATACCAAACCTATACTTCCTAGCCAACCAAAGTAACTCAAAATCAAATCCCCAATCCTCTATCGTCAATCTTTCAAAAAGATGTTTCATTTTTTTGTCAAAAATTTGAAACCACATTGAGTATCATGAATATTTGGTGCTAATAACAACCTTATCAACAAATTGCCAGCCTTACCTAAAAATACTTTAACACTATTTTGTTTAATCCTTACATCCGAATCAGCCAAAGCTCTAGAGCCAATAATCAAATCATAATTTGATTTGTGTGGCAAAAACTTTATCAGTTCTGTAACATTGGTAGAGCTGTCTGCGTCCATAAAAAGTATCCAATCTCCCAGGGTCTTCCTTACTCCCTTGGCAATAGTATAACCTTTACCGTGATTTCTCAAATTACGGTTTAATCTAATGTCTGGAATTTGTTTCAAAATTTCCAAGGTACGGTCCGTTGATTTATCATCAACTACGATAATTTCAAAACTACTAAAATTATTTTTTAAAAAATCCTTTACTTCATTGACTGTTTTGACAATGACCCTCTCCTCATTGAATGCTGGTATAACTACACTAATTTCCATATCTATCTAGCTAAGATGGCAAAATTATAACCATTTTTATCTTTATTGTCACGCAAATACACACTATCTTTCTCTAAACCGTTTTCATCATAAGACTTAAATAAAGCTGCAGAACCTTTATTTGGCAGAGTTAAAATTTCAGGTAGATTATCGCCAGAGATATCACGAGCCACTACTTTTGCTCCACTACTTAAATATTGGCTATAAGCCTGAAACTCATGTTTTAACCTACCTTTAGCACTAAACATCTTTACATCCGGTGAATAGCCTTTTCCTGGGGTAGTAACAATTTCTGGCCAACCATCATTGTTTATATCAGCCACTGAAAGTGATATTCCGTTGGTCATAGCAGCATCATAAGCCAAAAAACTACCCTTACCTCTACCTTCATGATTATAAACTCTAATTCTTGGTTCGTACTTACTAGCTGGAGCCAAAACTATCTCGTCTTTCTTGTCATTATTTACATCACCAGTAGCTACATTGACACCGCCATAAAAATTGGCTTCATAGGCAAAAAATTCTGATTGCAAGTTTCCGTTTTTATCAAACACTCGGATATGTGGTCCACCACCAGCCATTGGCGCAGTGATAATTTCTTGCTGACCATCACCGTCAACATCACCAGTAGCTACATTGACACCGCCATAAAAATTGGCTTCATAGGCAAAAAATTCTGATTGCAAGTTTCCGTTTTTATCAAACACTCGGATATGTGGTCCACCACCAGCCATTGGCGCAGTGATAATTTCTTGCTGACCATCACCGTCAACATCACCAGTAGCTACATTGACACCGCCTTTAAAGCCTATACCATAAGCCAAAAAAGTATCCAAAACATTAGCCTCTGTATCCATAATTAAAATTTCAGGGGCCAAACCAGCTCCTGGAGCCAAAATTATCTTTATAGTTTCATTATAATAACTCTCTGCATAATTAAGTGCAGCTCCGACATCTAACAAGCCTGCCCCTAGATCAACATAGTGAAATGGGTTTTCTTCACTCAAATCCTGACTACTAGTTGTAATAATATTATAAATATCGTATGGCCTGAGTTCAGGATACTGCATCTTAATCAAGGCCATGGTAGCAGAGACAGTTGGTGCTGCTACCGAAGTCCCATTCCAACCACCTTTATAAAAAGTCTTTAGCCTTGGCTTGGTAGCATCATAATAAGTAGTAGAATAAAAATCTTCTCCTGGCGCAGAAATATCAATACAAGCTTCACCATAATTAGAAAAACTAGCCAGTACTTTATCTTTATTTACAGCCGCTACACCAAAAACTCGATTAACTCCATCTATATCACAGACTGGATAACGTGGGTCGATATCCAAACTAATACCTTCCTTTTCTTGATTACCTGAAGCAGCCACTATCATGATCCCATTATCATAAGCTTTTTTGATAGCATCTTGTAATAATTTGTCGTAAAATTCACCGACTAAAGAAAAGTTTATAATATCAGCTCCATTTTCTATAGCATATTCAATTGCTTGAGATAAGACTAAAGTGTTGCCAGATCCTTTTTCGTCCAAAACTCTAAGTGGCATAATCTTGGCCTCAGGAGCAATACCAATAATACCCGAGTCGTTTCGACTAGCAGCAATGATACCAGCTATAACTGTGCCGTGATTTACAGCCGCATAATCAAAATCATCCCCTATATCAGGATATGGGCTATTGTCACTAGCGACAAAATCCCAACCAAAGATATCATCGATATAGCTATTACCATCATTATCTATACCATCATCAGCAATTTCATCAATATTTATCCAAACATTGGCAGCTAGATCAGGATGATCCAAATCCATACCTGAATCCAAAACAGCCACTACCACTTCTTTGTTTAACTCTAAATCATTGGACCAAGAAGGACCAATGTTTATCATATCTAAATAAGTTTGATATCTCAGGGCAGTATCGTTGGGAGTATAGTCTTGCTCAAAAGCACTAGCTGTATTAGCCAAGAGTAAGAAAAAAATACCAAGAACTGCTATCTTTTTGTTTCTAAGCACCTTAGTTTTTATATTAATTATTTGTCTAAATTATAACAGAAATGGTCCTAAAAAACAAATAAAAAATCCCGCTATAAAACGGGACATTTTATTTAATTATTGTTACCTAAATATCTCCTTGGCTTGATCCCAATAAACTGAATTATTATTTTTGTTTTGCAAATACCACCACTCTACTCCCCAAAGGTAAGTCTGTTTAAAATCAGCATTAATAGCAAATTGTAAATTAGCTCTAAACTGTGCTATATCAAAAGACTGGTTGTACTCATCATAAGCAATGTCCGCCAAAGTACCATCTGGTACCCAGGGCTCAGCTTGTAGTTCACTAACTATTACTTTGTCTCTTGGCATATCGTTAAACCAAGCCTTTTCTTGGTAGAACCAAGCTGGTAATGGATATCTAAAATAACCAAACCACCAATTCCACACCACCCGATACATGGTGGTACCAAAAATATCTGCCAAGTCAGTCTCATGCCGCCAAGTGCTAAGCTCACCAGAAGCAGAAATTATAATTGGTCTATCATCCAAAGATTTTACCAGAGCTACTTCTTTTTTCAAAAATTCTAAATCACCTTTTGGACATTCACCAAAAGTATTCAAGAGTGGTTCATTTTCTACTTGCCAAGACACAATCTCTGATCGATGCTTATAGCGATTAACTACATTTTCCAACATCTTATAAGTTTCGTCTTTGATAGTAGCTGTATTTTGCCCCTCGTGCCAAACCGGCGCGTGACATTCTGGCCAACGGGGCAAACGCCAACCAATATTAGCCATAAATTTTACATCTCTCTTAGCGCCCTCATCAAATATATAGTCATAAACTGAAAAATCATACTCACCAGGCCCAGTTTCAATCTGATCCCAATAAATTGGTATCCTAATATTTTTTACTTCCAAATCATCCAAGATGGCCAGATAAGCTTCTTGCCAATCTAGACCAAGCTCTTTGGCAAATTTTGGTGAGTAAGTAACTCCCCAAAAATCATCTTTAGCCTTGAGGTCTATGTTTCTAGGATAATGTTTGAAAAATTTTAGATAACAAAAAACCAAGGCTAGAATAATAATAAACATTAAAAATTTCTTAGATCTTGTCATTATTTAGATAAAAAATATAAACCAATGCCAATAAAAATTATGGCAATTACTTTTTTGCTTAAAATACGCGCTGTAATATTTTCTTTAATTACCTTTGGCAACAACAAAGTTCCTACTAAGGTAAAAATCAATAAAAAAGCATACTGCAATCCTTGTAGCGAAGTCACCAAAGCTACTGAGCCTAAAGCTACAGCATAGTTTTGTAACATAGCACCCGTTGCTCCCAAACCTTGCGTGCCAAAAAAGATATATACGTTATTCTTCTTACTTTTGGATTTTTTGAGGTCTTGAAAAATTTCCTGACGACTATGCTTGCCTATCAGAAGTAAGAGAGCTGACAAAAAAGTTCCCACTCTTATCCAGATAAAGGCACTAATAAAGGGCTGGGTAATATAAGCCATTTTTGTCCCTACCCAAAATAAAGAAAAGAAAAATGATGATAAAATTGCTAAAACAATAACTAATACTTTTTTGTTTTCACTATCATCAAACCAAGACTTTAATCTTGTCCACAAAATATGACTTCTGGTCATCCAAGAAATTATTACTGTACCCAAGAGTAAAAATAATATAGCCAACCATTGATTGGAACTAAACTTATCACCTAAAAATAAAATGGAAAACAAAATTGTAAAAACCGGTACTATCCCTCCAACTAGAGTAAAAACCCGAGAGGCTTCACCTTTTTTCAAAGCATAATACAAAGACATCAGGCCGGCAGAAAAGAAAAAACCAATCAGAACATTAAAAAGCAGCATGTCCCAACCAGGCCAGATAAGACCAAAGGGAGCCAAGACAATCACCACCACGCCACTGATGCCAACCAAAAAAGTATAGGTCCTTGGTCCTGGCACAACTTTTTCCAAAATAAATTTATCCGCTACATTAACGATAGCTAAAATAAAATAAGCAATGATAGCAATACTCAACCATGTCATAAGTTATTGATTATTTCTCTTAAATTAAACATCGGTTTGGAATTAAAATCATGTTCCGTAATTGAACGCGCTGCCTTGAGAGCAGACAAAGTCTTGGAATCTTCTCTTTGCTGGTACTTACGAGGATAATTAGCTTCTAGGTCTCCGTTGGGGAAAATATAAATATCAAATTTCTTTAATTCTTGCATAAATTCCTGCTCTGTCATTGGTGGTAACTTAATATTTAAATTATACACCAAATCTCTCAAATGGTTTGTCTTGATAGCGTCCCAATCTAGAATAACAGCAAATGGAATATTAAAAACTCGAAGCAGCTTTACAAAAATAAGCATATTGCCCTTACCATGGGTTTCAATCACCTTCAAATCACGATGGCCCTTATAAAATCTATCAATCAAACCTCTAAGTAAAATTCTATCCGAAACCCCTTCTACCAAAATAACTTTATCAGTAAAAAACATTTCCAAGTTATCAGCGTTTAATTCTTGAATCAAGCGCTGATGATTAATATTGTTTTTTCCCAGACCAAAAACCTGTGTGCCTTCTTCATTCTTTACCACTCTAATCAACTGAATCAAAGTAACTGGTGTAATAAACAATGGTGAATGGGTAGTAAAAAATATCTGGCCAGCCTGACTATTTTGCATTGCCCATAAAAGTTTTTTGACCATAGCTGGATGCAAATGAATCTCCGGCTCATCAATCAAGACCATTGAATATTGTGGATGAAAAATATAAAGCAAAGTTGTAAAAATACGACGAAACCCAGAACCAATACGATCAATAGTTACTCGACGCTCACCTTCATAAAGCCCTTCGTGTTCATAATTTATATCCAAAGCATTCTCAGTAGCAGAAACTTTAGGAAAATGATGCTGCAAACTCTCTCTAAACTTGGCTAAGTTTTCTGGATAGTTAAATAAACTATGAAAATCATTTTCAATTTGATTGGTATCCAAAAATGCTCTTTCATTTAAACGTTTAAAACTTGAACTCAAAATACTAGCCAAAGTTCTATTATAGGGGATAGTTTTCTTATCAAAAGTTAGTTCCCTAGTACCTTTTTTTAAATTAAAGACTGCCTCGGAAGTAGGAAATTCATACTTGAGTTGTTCGTTGTCAGTAAATCTAAAATCTAATTCAATATCTGCTTTGGCATAATATATATGACTTTCCGTTTTAGAATCAGTTAAAGC
>CALDOH010000027.1 GCA_937912185.1 uncultured bacterium
AATTTTTCATATAGGGCGGCAAAATGACTAGCGATTTCCTCTACTTCAACCTTATTTTCTATTTTGCCAAGCTCTTCTCGTTTTTTATAAATATGCTGTATTTTGTTATACAACAGCACAATTTCATCTGATATTTTCATCCCGTTAGAAATTTATTATTTAAAATATGGTGAAATACTAATCTATATATAAAGCTATTTTACTTTTAGCTCAATTGTTTTATACCTGATCTTAATCTATTACCCGTTAATGTCCACCCTGAATTTCTAACGAGATTCATGCCTATAAAATACCATAATATCCAATTTTTTTCAATATACAGTCCACCCTAATGAAGTATGTATGTATTGACAAAAACTAGTCTTTATGCTATCCTACTCTCAAGTAACAATTGAATACTAACCTTAACTAATGAGGCTATGAAGCATGATCTCTATTTGGACGCTTTGATCATGTGGAGCTAGTAGCGTAACCGGCATTGGGCTAACTTTGTCTACTAAGCTACACCTCATTAACAGGTGTTTTTTTGTTAAACTTGTACATTCAAAAACAGTAAATATAAATTAATGAGATGTTGATCCATAGCTCGTCATTTGGACGCTTAGAGCTGCGGGAAGTCAAGTAGCGTAACCGGCATTAGGCTGGTTTGAATTACAAAAAAACATCTCATTTCCGAGGTGTTTTTTGGGATAACAAAGCCGGAGGTATAACCATGGCTCGAATCGCAGTCTTTGACACCGACTATTCCTCTATCCGCACTATCTCCGAAGCCCTCAAGGGCGAAGGACATGAAGTCGTCACCAACATCATACCTGTGATCGTTCACGATCAGATGGTTATGAAACCCGTGACTGACCCCATCAGTCTGATCACCCGAACTCTGAGCTTCCACGTCGTAGACGGTGAAGCCGTCCGCCGGGTACCTGATCTCTTCATCATCGATTTTCTCAATCTTGATGGTGAGAACATCATGGATATGCTCAAGCAAATCCGTAGCACCCAAAATGCTCCGGTGATTGCCCTGAGCCACAAAGCCCCTGGTATCGACCGTCGTCGCCTTCTCGAGTTTTACGGCACTCACTACATCCCAAAACCCTTCAACGTTTGGGATGTAGTCGAACGTACCGAAGCCTTCCTCGGAATCACCTGTTAGCCCCTGCTGTCAGGGGCTGGGGACTCGTCACTGCTCACTTCCCCCCGAGTATACGAGTCCCCATCAACTTCTTATAATTAGAGAAAATTGATTTACCAACAATAAAAGTACTGGGGGCTTCCTCTAACAATACGAGGAGGTGATATCATGGAAATGACCTTGATCCTGGGCTTGGCCCTGATCGATTTGTTCTGGTGGCTGCGTAAGTAGCATCAGTACAAAGCGCATCTCAATTAACTTATATTTACTCCTGTGTGATCAATCTTTGTTGATTACCAATAACCCACTCTAAAGGTGGGCTTGGGGCTCATCACTGCAGTGCTACCCCCAGTCGCGTGGTGAGTCCCTTGGTTTTTTTTAATATCTTATCTACATTATTCGCTCAGTAGATGGCTATGCTTTTAAGGGTCCGCAACCACTGTACATTCCTCAGTGCATACGAGTCCCTTTTTTATTTAAATAAAAAATCACGCTTTAGGCCTGTTTCTCTTTTTATCTGGCTCGCCGTTTCGTGCTAGAACTTTTTAGAATCAAGGAGAGTGTGATACACTTTCTTTGACCCCTATTTAATTTATGAAAAATATAAAAATAAGAAAAGTTAAAAAAAACCGATAAAAGATATTTCACCCAGTGGTGGCGTGATAGAGATTTGGCTAAATTAACTAGTGGAGTTTTAAGATCAATAACCAACGACCAATTAGATAAATATTTTAATAATATTTTAAAATCAGCTAAAGATTATCATTTTGTGATAACTTTAAGTGATAAAGTTATAGGACATATATCTTTATCAAAAAAGAGAACTTGGCATGAAACTCAAATAATAATAGGGGATAAAAAATATTGGGGTAAAGGCTATGGTACAGAGGCTATAAAACTTTTAATAAAGTATGCTCATAAATTAAAAATATCTAAAATATTTTTGGAAGTTAGACCAGATAATATAAGGGCAATAAAATCTTACGAGAAATGCGGATTTAAAAGAAAGAGAATAATAAAATATTCTGAAAATAAACACTTACCAGAAACTCTGAGAATGGAATTAAAAAAATAAAAAAGCACCAACAGAAGTTGATGTTTTTTTGATGGCTCCGAGGGGGGGATTCGAACCCACGACCAATTGGTTAACAGCCAACTGCTCTACCACTGAGCTACCTCGGAATATAAATATTGAAGACTTGGTAGCAGGGGGGAGAATTGAACTCCCGACCTCAGGCTTATGAGTCCTGCGCTCTAACCAACTGAGCTACCCTGCCTCAAGGGGTATTAAAATAAAAGTAAATTTTTGGTAGCGGGGGTCGGACTCGAACCGACGACCTCCAGGTTATGGGCCTGGCGAGCTGCCAACTGCTCTACCCCGCGTCGTAAATAAAGATAAGTTTTTAATGGTCGGGGTGACCCGACTTGAACGGGCGACCTTACGCACCCCATGCGCACGCGCTAGCCAACTGCGCCACACCCCGTAAAGTATAAAAAGTATAAAGGATAATGACTATATTGACAAGTCGAGTGGTGGACCCAAGGAGACTCGAACTCCTGACCTCTTCCATGCCATGGAAGCGTTCTAGCCAACTGAACTATGGGCCCGCGTAAAGTTGCTTCGCAACCACGCGGCACAGCCTATGTAATCGCTATACAACTTTTATTGTTAATGTCTGGTGCACCACGTGGTGAACGTAGTGAACTTTACGTGGTACCGAAGAGAGGACTTGAACCTCCACGGGGTTGCCCCCACTGGATTTTGAGTCCAGCGCGTCTACCAGTTCCGCCACTTCGGCATAATTTTTGATTCAGTTAAATTATAAAGTTTGTATCTTGATGTCTTATACCTTTGTACAGTTCTTGTAGTTCCGCTATTGCGGAACGGAAATCCCGCATAGCGGGGCGCCACTTCAGCATACAAACAAACATGATTTTACAATAAATTTTGATTTTAGTCAATAGTGACAAAGCGGCGGTTTAGTTTTTTAAATCACTATGATATAATGACAATGATTGTGATTACTTAAAAATAAAGGAAAATATGGAAGAAAAACATTTAGACATCAAAATATTTGGTAAAGTTCAAGGAGTTGGTTTTAGAGAATTTATCAAAGAAAGAGCAATTGAGTTTGGTATCAATGGGATAGTTAGAAATCATGAAAGTGGCTATGTAGAGATCGAGGCTGAGGGAGAGGAAGATTCTTTAAATCAATTTTGTCAGCATTGCGAGAAAGGTTCTAATTGGGCAGATGTAGTTGATATGAAAATAAAGGATGGCAAAATGAAGAGCTATACTTCTTTTAGCGTAATGATGTAATAAATTAAAAAAGCTCTATGGATTTTTTGGAACAATTAAAAATTATTTCTTGGGGAAGCAATACAGGTTATGATTATTTGACAGCCTTGGTCGTCTTTGTAGCCTTGGTTTTTTTGCTCAAGGTATTTCAGGCAATCATTTTGTCTAAACTTCAAAAGTTAGCCTTAAAGACAGCAACAGAGTTTGATGATATTTTGATCGAGATTTTTAAAAAGGTCAAACCACCCTTTTATTTTTTTGTGTCTATATTTTTTGCTATCAAGTCTTTGATTTTGCCAGATTTATTCAATCGAGCTTTGTTAGTCTTATTTATTATCGTCATTGTCTATGAGGTGATTAAGGCAGTTGAAAGAATTGTCGATTATATTTTTAGAAAATATTTGGAAAAAAATCAGGATGAGGATACGGACCAACACTCAGAGGCTATGATAAAATTGATGCAAGTGTTGATCAAGGTGATTCTGTGGATTTTTGGTTTGATACTCATCCTTTCCAATCTGGGTATTAATGTAACTTCTCTAGTAGCTGGTATGGGCATTGGTGGTATTGCTATTGCTTTAGCCTTGCAAAATGTATTGGGAGATTTATTTTCTGCTTTTTCTATTTATATAGACAAACCATTTAAAGTTGGTGATTATATTCAGATCGGTACTGACCGGGGAATGGTAGAAAAAATTGGCATGAAGACCACTCGGATTAGAACTTTACAAGGGGAACAGTTAGTTGTCTCCAACCAAGAGCTCACCAGTGCTAGGATTCAAAATTTTCGTCGGATGGAAAAGCGTCGGGTGGCTTTTAATCTAGGTGTTACCTATGGTACTAGTCCAGAAAAATTAGCGGCAATTCCAAAAATAATTAAAGATATTGTTGATAAGGTTGATTTAGCAGAGTTTGATCGTTGTCATTTTGTCGAATATAAGGATTCTGATTTGTCATTTGAAGTGGTGATGTTTATAGACTCCAAAGAATACACAGATTATTTAGCAGCGCGGCAGGAAATTAATTTGGAAATTTACAAGAAATTTGCTGTTGAGGGTATTGAGTTTGCTTATCCAACCCAGACTTTATTTATAAATAAGTCTAAATAAATTTTATGTTTAAACTTTTAGAAAACGAAGCGGATTGGCAGGAGCTTAGAGAAAGTGTGCCAATATTAATTGTTTTTAAACATAGTAATATTTGTCCCATTTCCATTGCCGCCAAAGAGAGGTTGGTGTCAGTCGATTACCTCTTACCAGATATTTATGAATTAGTTGTTCAGGATAATGAAGATCTATCAGGGCTCATTGCCAATGAGCTTGGTATCAAACACGAGACACCACAGGTGCTGGTGATACAAAATGGCGAATCAGTTTATGACAGGAGCTACGAAGAGATAAAGGGTGATAACTTAGTTGATTTTGTTAGAAACTTACAAAAGGAAAGTAAATGAACCCCGTTAGAAATTCTTACACTTAATTTTTACGGGGAAGAAGAAAATAATAATTAATTTTTAATGGGGTGAAAATATTATCTTGGAATGTTAATGGTATTCGAGCAGCAGTACGAAAAGGTTTTATCGACTTTCTCAAGAAAGAGAAGCCAGATATTATTGGTCTACAGGAAATAAAAATCTCTGATGCTGCTAGAGCACAGGAGACTTTTGATTTTGCTGGTTATCAAGAATTTTGGAATAGCGCCGAGAGACCTGGTTATAGTGGCACAGCTTTTTTGGTAAAGGATGGTCTCAAAGTTAAATACTTGTCAAAATTGTCTTGGGATAAAGAAGGTCGCATTCAGGTTTTGGATATTGGTAAATATTATTTGGCAAATATTTATTTTCCCAATGCCAATCATGAGTTATCTCGTTTAGGTTTTAAAATAGATTTTTCTGATGAGCTGCTCAAGTATTTAAAAAAATTGGAAAAAATAAAACCAGTGATTGTCACCGGTGATTATAACGTAGCTCACAATGAAATTGATTTGGCTCGGCCAAAGCAAAATATTGGCAATCCTGGTTTTACCGACGAAGAGCGGACTTGGATGAAAAAATTTTTAGCCAAAGGTTTCAAAGATACTTTTCGTGAGCTTCATCCACAAAAGATTCAATATTCGTGGTGGAGTTATCGGGCCAATGCCAGGACCAACAATATTGGTTGGCGGATAGATTACTTTTGTGTGTCAGATAGTGTATTAAAAAAAGTTGATCAAGCCTTTATACTCGATCAGGTCAAGGGCTCTGATCATGCGCCAGTAGGAATTGAAATAAAATAAAAATCCTGCCGAAGTAAGGCAGGATTTTTAAGTATTAAAAAATATAATCTGGATAGTAATTCCTAGCATTCCATAGCAACCAGCCTTCAGTAGTAGTGGCGTTCTCTACAGCGTCTATCTGAGCTTCTATTTTGGCGGAGTCATAAGTGGCTCTCATATGAAAGGCTTGAATCCAAGGTCTGACCTTAGCTCTTTTGTCTGCTAGAGCCGGCTCACTAATTCTAAGTCCGTAGGCAATTACCGGTCCAGGGTGTTCGGCTGAATTGGTATAGCCCAGATAATTGAGTGGATAGTGAGAGGGGTACATCATTGGACTAATATAGTCAAAGTGATTGGCAGCATCGCTTGCTCGTTGACCAATATTGAGGTCATAGTCATCGTCGGTGTGATCCATAACTAGACCAAACATATCAACGGATATATTTGTTTTGTCTGATAAGTTGTCAGATAGAAATTTAAAAAAATCATCCATCACTTGTGCTTTGGTTTTTCCTTCAGGCAAAGAGTAGC
>CALDOH010000028.1 GCA_937912185.1 uncultured bacterium
AACACTTTTTCGCTAACCCTGTTAGAAATTCACTAGACTGGGGATAATAAAAATATAAACATTAGATAGATATTTATACTGTATGAGAGGCAAAAAATAATCATTAATTTCTAACGGGGCTAACTGGGTGAGTAAAATATAATTATTAATTTCTAACTGGGTGAAAACCTTTGAAGAGTTAAAGAAAATATTGGTTATCAACTACCCTGATGCAGATATCAACGTCGTTATCAGAGCTTTTCATTTTGCTTCTGAAGCTCATAAAGGCCAAAAGCGTAGAACTGGCGAAGACTATATCTATCATGCCCTAGCTACTGCCTATACTCTAGCTCAAATGAAAATGGATCTAAATACTGTAGCGGCCGGATTGTTACATGACGTACCAGAAGACACCGACTTTAGTTTTGATGATATCAAAAATAACTTTGGTAATGAAATATATACCCTAGTAAAAGGTGTCACCAAATTGGGCACCTTTAAATACCGTGGTCTAGAAAGATATGCCGAGAATTTACGCAAAATGTTTTTGGCCATGAGTAAAGATCTTAGAGTAATTATTATAAAATTGGCCGATCGTTTACATAATATGCGCACCCTCAAAGGCGTACGTAAAGAAAAAAGACTACGTATCGCTCAAGAGACCCTGGAAATCTACGCACCGATTGCTAATCGTCTTGGTATGTTTAGAATGAAAAGCCAACTCGAAGATTTGGCCTTCCCTTATGTCTATCCTAAAGAGTATGATTGGGTCCAAAGTCTAGTACGAGACAGATTGAAAACCGAGACCAAATACATTGAAAAAATCAAAAAACTTACTCAAAAACTTTTAACCAAAAATGATGTTCAATACATCCAAATCAAAGGTAGAATAAAAAGTGTCTATAGTATCTATCAAAAATTGCTCCGCAAAGGTAAAGATATAAACAAGATTTATGATTTGATAGCCCTCAGAATCTTAGTCGAAGACGTGGCTGACTGCTATAGTGTTATGGGCATGGTCCACAAAAGATGGTCACCTCTAAAAGGTAGGGTGAAAGATTTTATTGCTCAGCCAAAACCAAATGGCTATCAATCACTTCATACTTCTGTCTTTACTGATTTTGGTAAAGTGGCTGAAATCCAGATCAGAACTATCGAGATGGATGAAGAAGCTGAGTATGGTATTGCTGCCCATAGTCGCTACAAAGAAGTCGGTATTCTAGGCAAAAAGAAAAATCCACCTCGTTGGCTCAAACACTTGATTGATATCCAAAAAACTATTACTGATAATACTGAGTTTATCAAACATATAAAAACTGACCTATTCCTAAATCAAATTTTTGTTTTCACTCCCAAGGGAGATGTAATAGAATTACCAGAAAATGCTACGCCACTTGATTTTGCCTACTACATCCATACAGATATCGGTAACCAATGTATTGGCGCCAAGGTCAACGATCAGATTGCTCCACTAACCAGCACCCTTAAATCAGGTGATGTAATAGAAATATTAACAAACAAGAGTCGCAAATATCCCAACCCTGACTGGCTCAATATAGTGGTCACTTCAATGGCCAAAACAAAGATTCGCAGCCAAATAAAAAAATAACCCACCTTTTTTTCTCCCCCTTAGTAAGGGGGAGATGTCCGATAGGACAGAGGGGGTTGTTTATTTCTCCAATTTATCTAAAAGATTTTTTAATTCACCGTGAGAGAAAAATTTAATAGTAATATGTCCTCTTTCTCCTCGTTTTTGGATACTAGTCTTGGCTCCCAAATTTTTGGTCAACTTATCTTCCCAAGAAGCTAAAACTGGATCACGGGGCTTATTTTTCTTGGCCTTGGCCGCATCTCGCTTGGCCATTTCAGTAAGATCTTGAGACTTTAAATTTTCTTTGATAATCTTCTTAAAAATATTTATTTGTTCAGACTTGGTCTGGTAACTCAAAATCTGCTTGGCATGAGTAAAGCTAATCTTACCAGTTTCAACTGCCTCTTTTATAACAACTGGCAATTTTAAAATACGTAAAAAATTATTGACCGTACTGGGAGACTTGGCAACCTGCTCCGCTACCTCGGTATAAGTTAAGCCAAATTCTTCCATCAGTCTTTTATAAGCATTGGCAGTTTCAATTGGATTGAGATCACGACGTTGAATATTTTCGATAATAGAAAGCTCCAGCTTGTCTCGATCTGATACTTCTTTGACAATTACTGGCACCTTGGCTAACCCCAACAACTCCGACGCCTTTAGACGCCTTTCGCCAGCAATCAACTGATAACCATTATTTTCTTTGCTAACAATCAAAGGTTGTAAAATGCCATGTTGTTTGATTGACTCAGCTAGCTCCTCTAATTTATCTCGATCAAAATGAGTCCGAGGCTGCCAAGGATTGGAAATAACTTCTCCAATTGGTACCTCGAGTATTTTTTTAGGATCAACCTTTGTCTCATCACTCCAATAATTCCCACCTTCATCGCTAGAATTTTTCTGACTTTTATTTGGAATGAGTGAACCTAGTCCTTTTCCGAGTGCGGACATAATTTTATTTTTATTTAATAATTTTTGATAAATCTAACTCTAGAGCCAAACGTCTATAAGCAATAGCTCCGGCTGACTCTGGATCGTAATCTTTGACTGGTAAACCATGGGATGGTGCCTCGGCTAATTTTACATTACGAGGAATAACGGTCCTAAAAACTTTAGCTGGAAAATATCGATGCAATTCTTCAAACACAGCCGTAGACAATTTATTTCTAGTGTCATACATGGTCATAACTGCCCCTAGTACCCTTAAATCTGGCTGTAAATGATTTTTAATCAAATCAATTGTTTCTAAAAGTTGCGACAATCCCTCTAGAGCATAGTATTCACACTGGACTGGAATCAAAACCTCGCGAGCCGCCACTAAACCATTGATGGTAAGTAGTCCCAAAGATGGTGGATTGTCTATCAAAATATAATCATATAGTTCTGCTACGTCTTTTAAATTTTCTTCTAGCTTAAATTCTCTGTTATTAACAGCTACCAAATCTACGCCTGCTCCGGCCAAATCTGGAGTAGATGGTAAAATATGAAAATTTGGTTTGTGTGATTTTATGGCTTCGGTAATTTTTGTATTTTCATCTGTCAAAACCTCATACATTCCTTTGCTGAGATTTTTATAGTCAATCCCCAAGCCAGAAGAAGCATTCCCCTGAGGGTCAATATCCACTATCAAAACACGCTTGCCCATATCTGCTAGCCAAGCGGCCAAATTGATAGTGGTAGTAGTTTTACCTACACCACCCTTTTGATTAACAATAGATATTATCCTAGCCATAAACTAAGCTAATTATACAAAAGATAAAGCTATTTAACAATGATTATTCCTTTGACCTATCAGAATACATGAAGTTCCCAATCGCCCAACCGACAAAATAACCTAAAATGCTTACTGAGGCTATGATCTTTTCTGAGTAATATGGCTGATAAAAATGAAAATAACCAAAAGATATCGCCACACCAACTGCCATACCCTTGAGTCCATAGTTTATAGACCACATTGACTTTTTCTTGTCATAAGGCGCTGGCGTACCGGGCAAACGATAACGATGTTCTTGACCTGGTAATTTTGGTAATTCCTTCATCCCGTTATAAATTAATTATTATTTTTCGTTACCCCATTAGCCCCGTTAGAAATTAATTATTATTTTTTGCTTCTTACACAGTAAAAGTATCTATCTAATATTTATACTTTTATTATCTCCAGTCTAGAGTGAATTTCTAAACGGGGTCAGAATAAAAGTGTAAGAATTTCTAACGGGATTCATACTAATTATTTAATTGTTCTTGCCACTTAAGTATGGCTTGAGAAAATTCTTCCATCTTATCTTCAGCTACTCCATCGCTAGCTGGAAACTCTATAGTTAGAGAATTTATCTTGGTACCATTTTGTACCATTTCATAATGAAGGTGTGGCCCAGTAGAGTAGCCCGTTGAGCCAACTGCTCCTATCACATCCCCCTGCGTAACGTGCTGCCCAGCCTGTACATAAATTTTAGAAAGATGAGCATAGTTGGTTCCATAAGTTTCATTGTGCCTAAGTTTGATCAGATTACCATAGCCACCACTATTCCAACCAGCAGAAGTCACTGTACCATCACCGACAGCCCTGACTGGTGTGCCAATGGCAGCAACATAATCAATAGCCCGATGAGATGAAGTATAAGCGGAAAATTCAGCTATATACCTCGGTCCAGTAGTATAACCAGAGCTTATGTACCTGAACTCAACTGGATTCTTCAAAAATATTCTCTGCAACGACTCACCGGAAAGATCATAATAGCCATCTACTAGCACTCCGTCTTCATCTTCACTTCCCTCGGCCGTAGCCACGGGCGAGGCAGAAAAATAATAACCTTCTACTAGCCGACCGTCATTAACAAACTTGGCGGCTACAATCTTTCCAGGCATAACATATTCGCCATTGCGATATCTTTCCTCAAAAATAAACTTATAAGTGTCGCCTTGTCTAATACCAACACCAAAATCAATTGTCCAAGAAAAAATTTCTGCCAAATCAATAATAGCCCTAATATCAATCTCCTGCTCCATAGCTGATTCATAAAGAGAAGAATTGATTGTACCTTGAGCGGTTTTGACGATTACTTCATATTCTATTTCCTTGCGCTCAGCCAAAAACCCTTCTTCAGTAGGAGTAATAAATAATTCTTCTTCGGTATCAATCGGATAGATCATTTTGACGAAATTATTTGTTTCTCTATCAAAATAAAATTTTATCTTTCGACCGACTCTGACTTTGGTCAAATCATAAACCTCAGAGCTAGCTTCAACCATCTCTAACATGGTGCCGTGTTCCAAACCAGCTTGTTCGCAAATATCAGAAAAAGTCATACCAGACTCAATATCAATAATCCACTCTCTATCTAGGTCCTTGGCCTGAACATGATTGATGGTGCTAGGCTCATTTTCCTGGCTATCCTTAGTAAAAAAAATAAAGCCACCAGCAACAATTAAGCCTATGATTATCATTATACTAACAATATATTTCACCCGGTTAGAAATTTAATTTATTAATTACTGTGAAAACATAATTTATGGCTAGTCCACTCTTGAAGCCATTTGTGTTGTTTCCTCATTATTACCCAGTAAAAACTGTTAGAATTTCTAACTGGGTTCATATAGATACATTTTAATTAAAAAACAATAGATTGTCCACTATGAAATATCTGCTATAATTAATACAAATGTCTAAAACTAGCAAAAACATCGTATATTACTCTATCCTCTATCTGATATCAGTAGCGGGCATTTTGCTATTTAACTACGATCCTTACAAAAACACAAGCTATTTTACTACCACTAAGGCTGGTGAGACTATTGAAACCGAAGTTGTTGAGCTAAAATTCCCTAAACCAGAATTTGTTCGCGGCCTCTACTTAACCGCCTATTCCGCTGGTAGTGAAGATTATAGAAAAAATATACTTGCCGCCATGAAAGACAGTCGTATCAATTCAGTGGTGATTGATATCAAGGATTACTCTGGTTATATTCTCTATGATAGTCAAATCCAAGAATTGA
>CALDOH010000029.1 GCA_937912185.1 uncultured bacterium
GCCAGAATCAACAATAGCTTGGGAATGTTGAGAAACGCTTTGTAAATCTTTATCTATAATTTTATTTACTTTTTTTACATAACTAGCAGCTCTAATATCGCTGGTTAAGGTTAATATCTTATCTATTAACAGCAAGTTAAGAAGAATAAAGATAAAAGCAAAAACAGTTGACCAAAAAACGCCTCTTTTAGTGCCAAATTTTTTATTTATATTTTTTAACATAAGACCAGTTTATTATACCATAAATTTATTTTTTAAATAAATAAAAAAGCCCGCCAGGTGCTTTGTCGGGCTTGGGATGCAAAATGCACCTGGCGAGCAGATCGAAGTCTGCGGCTATGCGACGGCGGCTTCTTGCCGCGTCTCGGTCTTCATGTCGATGACCGAAAGCTGATCGTCGTTGTCGCCGGAATTCGGCTTGTTCTTGGCTACGTTTGCGGCCGGATGAAGGCGACGCCTTTTGTTGGCCGGCATGGCGGATTGGAGGGTGATCTTGAGATCGTGGAAGTCAGGCAGGTCCTTGAGGACCTTTACCGGCGTACAGAGCCGCTTGATTAGGGTCTGGAGCACCAGACCATCTTCGCCCATCTGGACAAGCTGCATGATGCAGTTGGTGATGTCGCCATGGTGGCGAGCAGCTCTGGTCAGATTGGGGTAGCGGTAAGGCATGTTCTGGGTCGGTTGGCGATAGACTCGCCAGTTGTCCCGCAACTGCAGGGAGACCTCGATGGCTTGTTGTTTGGTTTTCGGGACGCGTTTGGTCCCGAGGGAGTTCATCAAAAGGTTCCATGTCGCTGCGACACGTACGTCGGTGGGGTTGATTTTTGGCACTTTGTGTCCCCGTTCTTCATGCTGAAGTTATGGTATATGGTCGGTGTAAGCCAACCGCTCCTCCGTGATCGGTTTGATCTACCTCCTTTCGTAGCTTACGGTTTTAAAGGGCGAGGGATATAGGGTAACTTGCTTAACATAGCATAAAATAGGCATTTAGTCAATATCATATATTTGTGATATAATGTTTATATGATCAATAAAACACTAGCAATTATTTTTTTATTAATGATTTTTCCTCTAGTTTCCCTGGCAGAAACGCCCGATAGTGACTATGATGGACTTTTGGATGAGGATGAGATAAATATCTATTTTACTGATCCCAATGACCCTGATACTGATGGAGATGGTTTCAAGGATAGCTTAGAAATTCAATATGGTTATTCACCACGGCATGCCGATGGTCAAAAGTTGATCAAAGTAGATTCGGATAATGATTACCTCAATGATGCTTGGGAATTAGTTTTGGGCACTGGCCTGATGAATCCTGATACTGACGGCGATTTATTTCTAGATGGTACTGAGGTAGCTGCTGGTTATGATCCCTTGGATCCTGAGCCAATCCAATTGGAGAAAATAATTAAAGTAGATTTAGCAACTCAAAATTTGTCATATTATTTTGATGGTAAGCTTTTTGATTCTTTTGCTATCTCTAGTGGTTTAGCTAATATGCCGACACCAGAAGGAGAGTTTAAAATTTTAGACAAAGTTCCAGTCAAGCATTATGGTGGTACAGGTTTCGATTATCCCAATACTAAATGGAATCTTCATTTTACAACCCAAAAATACCGCTACTATATTCACGGTGCTTACTGGCATGATAATTTTGGTCAACCGATGAGTCACGGTTGCGTTAATGTTGATTATGAACATATGGAGCCACTTTATTGGTGGGCCCAATATGATACAAAAGTAATAATTGAGTAATTTATTTTTTTCGAGAAATTTTTTTGAAAGGTAATTCAGCTTGTTGGCCCAGAAGTTTCTGGGCTGTTTTTTTGCCTACAGAAGTTAGCTTTATCTGGTTGATAAAAAGTTTGTGTTGGGTTTTTTCAGCAAAACCCACTACCAATCCTTTATCAATCAATCTTTCAATGCTTTTGGTGATAATATTTGCCCTAATTTTTTTGGCTGGGGGATTTTTTATATTAGTATAAAATAAATCAAAAGTCTCTCTGGAAACTTTTGGTTTTTTTGTTTCCCAAGTTTTTTCAAGAATAAATTTTTGTAAACTAGAGAATCTCATGATTTTATTTAAGTGGCTTTAATTCTTGGCCAAAGTTGCTCTTGTTCCAAAAACGCTCATGGATGTAGTAAAGTATGGTTTTCACAATATGGATAATAATAGCGTGATATAGTGACGTTTCCCAGTTATGAGTTAATAGGTATAGTATGATAATGCTTGAGGTAAAGGCAATTATTCGCCAGGTAATTGACTTGGCAATTGTACGGGAATGACGTTCATGAAACATGTGTTTTTTATTTTAAATATTATATATACATTATGCCACTATTTGCTGTTTCTGGCAAAATGATTTATAATACATATACCTTAACAATTTAATATCTTTATCAAGAGAGCGGGGAGAGAATTGGCTCGACAATCCGCCGGCAACCACCTATTTTAGGAACGGTGCTAAATCCAACCCCTAGTGCAGGGATAGATGATTTTAGTCATGTCATTTTACTTCTCTGCCGAGAAGTTTTTTGTTTGCCAAAGCAAACAACCCGCCGAAGCTTTAGCGAAGGCGGGTGGCATCAGATATTGATTGCCTTATTTAAATAATTAAGCAATAAATTAAAATTATGTTAAAGACAGCGGAAAATATTACTTTTGGGCATCCAGACAAAGTTTGTGATCAAATTTCAGATGCTATTTTAGATGAGTGTTTAGGTCAGGATCCCGATAGTCGGGTGGCAGTTGAGGTTCTAGGTGGGCATGGGCAGCTTAGTATCATGGGAGAGCTTACTACCAAGGCAAAGCTAGATGTGGCTAAGATTGCTAGACAAGTCTACAAAGATATTGGCTATGATGATGAGCTAGATATAAATGTCAATATAAGTCAGCAAAGTTCAGACATAGCTCGCGGTGTGGATACTGGTGGGGCTGGGGATCAAGGAATAATGGTTGGCTATGCCACCAGTGAAACCGATGAATTATTACCCTTGGAGCATGTTTTAGCTAGTAGGCTAGTCAGGCAGTTGGAAAAAGTTCGTCTTGATGGCGAGACAGAGCTAAGTAAAAAATTGATGCCTGATGGTAAGGCTCAGGTAACTTTATTGGGCGAAAAAGTACAAGCTGTGGTTGTTTCAACTCAGCATAATGAGGTAGAGGATTACAATAAATTTAAAGAGGCTATAATTGAAGAAATTATTAAGCCGATTATTTCAGATTTTGATAAAGTTTATGTCAATCCAGCCGGTCCTTTTATTCAAGGTGGTTTTGAGGCTGATACCGGACTAACTGGTAGAAAGATTACAGTAGATAATTATGGTCCACAGATTCCAGTGGGTGGTGGTTGCTTCTCGGGCAAAGACGCCACCAAGGTTGATCGTTCGGCTGCCTATATGGCTCGTTATTTGGCCACTGAAATATTAAAAAAGCATCAGGCTAAAGAAGTCCTAGTAAAACTTGCTTATGCTATTGGTGAGCCCCAGCCAGTCATGGCCACTGCCTTGGTAGATGGTCAGAGTGTTGAGATAGAGGGTTATGATTTGAGTCCAGCTGGAATTATAAAGTTTTTAAATCTCAAAAAACCACAGTATAGAGAACGAGCTAGGTATGGTTTCTTTCTAGATTTTAATGTGTAACCCCACTTGATTTCCCCTTACTAAGGAGAGAGGTTGGGGTGGGATTATTGACCCTACTTTTACCTTATGATAAACTGAAATGGTATGGATATACACAAAACACAATTGAGCAAAATGATTATTACATCATTTTACTTTAAGAGTTGTCATCAGGCGACCTAATGTTTTGTTATATTCGTATATAGCTAGAGCAAAAACTTAGAAGTCGCCTATTAGGCGACTTTTTTGTTTAGCGTTCGTTCTTTGAGATAGCT
>CALDOH010000030.1 GCA_937912185.1 uncultured bacterium
GCTCCGAAGTAATCTTAACTTTGAACGGACCAGGAGTTGTAGGAAACAAAAGACAAATAATTGTAGCTGATAGTAGTGGCCGGGCCTACTTTACCTGGAAAATCAATTCTTATGGTACTTATACTGTCAGCGGCCATACTGACAACAACGATGACCCAGACTTAAGTAGTGCTATCGTGGTAAATTAATAAACAAACATATGAAAAAAATTATCCAATTTTTAGTAATTGTTATCCTACTAGCCATCATTAGTTTGATTATAGTAGCTGTTTTAAATCCTGCTGGCAGTCGCGACAAAATAGTAAGTAATATGGTCAATAGTTATTTGTCTAGCAATATACCAGGTTATGAGCCACTACCAGCCGATGCTCCTAGTTTTGAAGCTAGTGGCTATAATCATCCATTGCTCAATGACAGCCAAGAACAAACTCTCTATGACCTAGGGGTGGATACGGGCAAACTACCGACCGAAATATCTGACTCTATGAAACAATGCTTTATAGAAAAACTAGGCCAGGGCAGAGCAGATGAGTTGGTAGCGGGTGCTACACCTACCAATACCGAAGTTTATAAAGCTAAGGATTGCCTAGGAAAATAATATTATACTCTAAACCACGCTCAGGCGTGGTTTTTTAATACAAAATAAAAAACCAGTTGCATACACAACTGGCAAATAGCCGATCAAGGACGCCTGATCTTGCGACGATAACCGGGATGACCGCCCATGGGCGTGGAAATAAACTGGATAGGAACTTGGTCCACAATACCCGCAGAGGGTTTTATGTTTCGCCAAGCATGGCTAGTGAGAATCTCCCAAGCTCCGCCATCCTGCAGATAATCGAGGTTTGCCTTACGATAGGCAGTCCATCGAGCATCGAGCTCGGCCTTGTCTTGATAATACCTTGCGAGGTCTGGAGCAGACAAAATGCGCCGAGCATCACGGGGAGAATAACCAAGGCTGGAAAAATAATCGACCCAATGGGTATAAGTCGGATCAATCTCCAAGATAAAGGCCTTGAATTGTTTGCTGCCAAAGGGACCAGTAATCCTGGCTTCCATATGCTCGACTATGATAGTCAAAGCACGATCGGAGTCGTCATATAAAGTAGCTACTCGTAGGAGTTCGCTACAAATATACTCTACACCCTCAGCCGGATACCCGACTCGCTGCATAATTGCTTCGAGTCTGATCCTTAGTTTGTTGATTACCTTGCTCACAATTTCACCTCCTTTCAGAGGATAGGGGAATCATAGGTACGCGAACAATATAATATATAACAATTTAGCTATTTTGTCAATATTAAATCTTGCTAAAATAAAAAAGACGTGAATTTATCACGTCTATGCGAACACGAGTCTGGCAGCCAGAACTATCCAAACCACCAAGGTGGTCAGTAGAGCAACTGTGTCGAGCTTCTTTTGCCGAATCAGGTTGAGTACCAAAGTAGTCAGGGTCACATGTAGACCCAGGATCAAACTGACCCAAAACAGGTGCCAATGGTCGATGTTATCGGTAAAGAAAAAAAAGAGGATCACCAGCATCAGCACAGCTGTCATATAGAAATAATGCATGATACCAGCACCCGTCAGACGATATCGCCTGGTGACGGTGGACTCACCGATGATTGTCTCTACTGTCTTGATGTTGTGGTCGGCTGGACCATTCTTCAGCCAGAGGCTGTGCATGAGGTGGTTGATGGCTAGGCCGAGCATACTAGCGAGTAGTACCTCGTTTTTGTCCCACTGCTGATAGTAGGTCCAGATGATGCCGCACAGCCAGGGAATCACCAACAGGCAACTCCATAGACCGAGGTGCGAAACACCACTGTAGCCTCTCTGACCATGTATGTTCATCTGCCCCTTGGTAAAATCATCTCGCATGATGGACATGATGATCATTGTCACAGCCAACAAGACAAAAATCAGAGCAACACTAATGTTCATTTTTTCACCTCCTCTCAGGTGATTCGAGTAACAATGATACCCAGCAATGACATAATGCCAATGCCGTACATGACTCTGATTTGTCGAAGTTCTCGACGACTATATTTGGGCATTTTTTCTCCCAAGACTCGAGTTTTAGGGTACGGAGCGGATATGATAATATAACAATAAAGCTACTTTTTGTCAATCTATTTAACATTAAGACCAAGAAAAAAGACTAGATTTGATCTAGTCATTATGATTGCCCATACTCAGATAGGGGAGATTGCGCTCAGTCTTGTGGCCACAACGTGGACAGTCAATGTGTATGTAAATAGCGCCATCTTGTGGCCATTCGGTTTCCTGTGATTTGGTAAAAATATTCCAACAATAACTGCATTTATGAGCCAAAAACAAGCGGATTGCTATATAGAGAGCCAAAACTCCCAAAATGATCCAGAGCCAAATAGGCATTTTTACCTCCCAATGGTTAAGGCTATAAAAGGACTATCTAAAACATATTACAAATTACCTTTTTAAGCAAACCATTGACAATAATGATGCTCTGTGTATATAATACATAGGTATCGCTCTTCAACCGACTTGGGACAGCTGGCGGATACGCACATTCTCTCGCAACATGTGCATTGGTTCAGGTGTAGCGACCTTAGGTGCTCTGAGCTACCACTCAAACTAGTTGGCCTCCCGAGGCCTCCTACGGTAGTCCAACCACCAAATGGCAGGAGGCCATTGCTAAGCGAGCGTCTACCGTTCAACCGGCTGTCCCATTTCTACTCGCACCTCTTCTTCGGAAGAGGTTTTTTCTTTGGCCAAAAAATGCTAAAATAAACATGCCTTAAATAAAAAAAATATGAACCCCGTTAGAAATTCACAAAAGCGGGAGATTATCTAAAATTATATGTATAATAAAATTTCTAACGGGGTGAATAAACTTTTAATTACATTTTTAGCTATAATTGTTTTGACTCTACCGGCTTGTGGCAAAAAAACTGAAGAAAATAAAAACCAAGACAATAGCAACACTCAAATTAACACTGAGGCAGAAAACATCCCAGAAAATAACCCACCACCCCTAGTAAATATTGTAGACCCCGATGCTGAAGTACCAGAAGATCCTGAACTACCCCCAGAAAAAGAAGCTGAGACTATAATTGGTGGTGATACTGATGTATATGGCTGTTTAAGCGCTGCTGGCTACAGTTGGTGTGAAAGTAAACAAATCTGTCTTCGTACCTGGGAGCAAGACTGTAATCCAACTGGGAATCCACCGACAGAAATCAATGATTCAAATAGAGCCGGACAAATAGCACGAGAATATTTTGATCAAAGTGAAGAATGGAAATACAATAATTTTAACTCAAGTATAATAAATGTGACTCAAGATGATTGCATTGGTTGTTGGACTGTTGAATTTGAATATGAAAGAGATATAGAGGGTGAGATGGAACTCATATCTGTAGAAGTGACACTGGAGAACTGGCAAGTAAAGAAATAGTTTGACCAATTTTTATCTATAAGATATAATTAATTCAGTCACGTTCTCTGAACGGGCTGCTGCCGGGACAAGTCCCAAACGCCAGACGACAATGATCAGTTGATTTATGGATTGCCTCCTAAGGCTGGAACCAAGAAGAAGAACAAGAACAACACACACGATCGAAGATCAGTCCACCCCTGGCAGTAGCCCGACCCATCCAGGCCTTGCATCCGCAAGGCCCTTTTTTTACACAATAATCATTAAATTTTGTCAAATCTAGGCCTTGACTTTTTAGCCCAAATTTCCTAAAATTTAATAGCTTTTACAGCTAATTTTATGACGAGTTCTGAACTAAAAACTAAGTTTTTTGACTATTTTCAAGCAAGGGGGCACAAAATCATTGATTCTGCCTCTTTATTGCCTGAAAATGATCCAAGTGTCTTATTTATAACTGCTGGTATGCAACCCTTGGTCCCTTACTTAATGGGTGAAAAACACCCCGAAGGTACTAGGTTGGCTAATGTCCAAAAATGTCTCCGGACTGATGATATTGATGAAGTTGGTGATACTACTCATCATACTTTTTTCGAAATGCTAGGAAATTGGTCTTTGGGTGACTATTTCAAACAAGAGGTGATTGAATATTCAACCGAATTTTTACTCGGCATTCTCAAGCTCGATAAAGAAAAAATTGGTATTTCTATCTTTGGCGGCAACGATGACGTCAAGGAAGCTGACTTAGAATCTGAAAAACATTGGCTTGATCAAAGTTTTGCTAAAGAGAGGATTCAACACGTCAAGGAAAATTGGTGGGGTCCAGCTGGTGAGACTGGTCCTTGTGGTCCTGATACTGAAATGTTTTATTGGGTAGGTCCTGACAAGGCGCCAAAAGTTTTTGATGAAAATAATCCAGGTTGGGTAGAAATTTGGAATGATGTTTTGATGCAATACAACAAAACTGCTGATGGTAAATATGATCTACTCAAACAAAAAAATGTAGATACTGGTATGGGATTAGAGAGAACGCTAGCGGTACTCAATGGTCTTGATGACAATTATAGGACAGAATTGTTTTGGCCAATTATTGAATCCATAGAAAAACTATCTGGTTTAAAATATGGAGACAAGAGTGATGCTGAACATCTCAAGGAAGACGGTCAGTGTTGGGTTGATACTAGAAAAGCATTTAGAATCATTGCCGATCATATACGAACCGCTGTCTTTGTCTTGGGCGACCACAAAGGAGTAACCCCATCCAATAAAGACCAGGGTTATATTTTACGTAGAATAATAAGAAGGTCTATACGTTTTGGTAAACAAGTTGGTATCAAAGATAATTTTGCTAGTAAATTGGCTCAAGTAGTTATTCCAATTTATCAAGATGATTATCCCGAACTAAAACACAATTCATCTCTTATAATTTCTGAACTTAAAAAAGAAGAAATAAAATTTGACGAAACTCTTGAAAAGGGTCTTCAATTATTTGATAAATTAGTTAAACAAAATAAACTGGACGAAAAGGCTACCTTTATCTTATTTACTACTTATGGTTTTCCTATAGAAATGACCTTGGAAATGGCTAGTGAAAAGGGTATTAAACTGGACGAACAAAAGATTGATACTGAGCTCAAACAACACCAAGACCTTTCTCGGACTGCTTCAGCTGGAATGTTTAAAGGTGGTTTGGCTGATGATAGCGAAAATACCAAGCGCCACCATACTGCTGCGCATTTATTACTCGAGGCTTTGCGTATTACTCTAGGCGATCATGTCCAGCAAAAAGGTAGTAATATTAATGAAGATAGAATTCGTTTTGACTTTTCTCATGATGAAAAAATGACTGATGAGCAAAAACAAAAAGTAGAGGATATAGTCAACGAACAAATCAACAAAGCCATGCCTATCCACTTTGAGGAAATGACTGTTGATCAAGCAAAAAAAATAGGTGCTACCGGCGTATTTGAACACAAGTACGGCGACAAAGTAAAGGTATATTTTATGGGAGACTTTTCCAAAGAAATCTGTGGTGGTCCTCATGTCGACAATACATCACAACTCGGACAATTCAAGATAAAAAAAGAGCAGTCTAGCTCTGCTGGTGTCCGACGTATTAAAGCAACATTAACTTAAATATATGCAAATAAAAATCTACAGTAAAAACTTTGATCTATCTGAATCTTTTCGTGAATATTTGATCGAAAAGTTTAGTACCTTAGAAAAATATCAAGAAGATATTTTACACTTCAATGTTGAACTTACTCGCGATCAACACCACAAAAAAGGTGAGGTCTATATGGTTGAAGTCAATGTTACTTTGCCACAGAAAAAAGTTATTCGGACCAAAGAAAAGCATTCCGATCCTCACGCCGCTGTTGATATGGCTCAAGATAAGATCGCTAGGCAGATGGTCAAATTCAAGAAAAAACGTTTTAGTAAACTACGCAAACAAGCTCGTCGTCTTAAATCACTAAGATTTTGGAAAAGAGGTAATTAAATTATGGGAATACTTGATAAACTGTTTGGTGACGCTAATGATAAATTCATCAAAAGTCTCCAACCTGATATTGATGCTATCAATAATCTGGAAAAAGAATTTGCCGAGCTGTCCGACCAAGACATAAAGAATAAAAGTCTAGAGCTCAAAAAACAAGTTGTAAATGGTACTAAACTAGAGGATGTTCTGGTGCCATCTTTTGCTTTGGTGCGAGAAGCAGCCAAGCGTACTTTGGGACAAAGACACTACGATGTTCAGTTGGTTGGTGGTATTGTCTTGCACCAAGGGCAGATCGCTGAAATGAAAACTGGTGAAGGTAAGACTTTGACTTCTACTTTACCAATCTACCTTAATGCCCTAGAAGGCAAGGGTGTCCACGTGGTAACCGTCAATGACTATCTAGCCAAACGTGATGCTGTTTGGATGGCTCAAATATATAATTTTTTAGGAATCAGCACCGGTGTAATTGGTCATGAGTCTTCTTTTATTTATGATCCAGAGCACAAATCTGAAACTGATGACAAGGTCCGGGATCAAGGTGTCCAGATAGTAATGGACTATCTCAAGCCAGTTCCTAGAAAAGAAGCTTATGCAGCCGATATTACCTATGGTACCAACAATGAATTTGGTTTTGACTATCTCCGCGACAATATGGCCCAAGATGTCAAGCAACAGGTTCAAAGATCTTTGAACTATACCATCGTCGATGAAGTCGATAGTATTTTGATTGATGAAGCTAGAACTCCACTTATTATTTCTGCACCAGCGGAGGAATCAACTGCTATGTACCAACAGTTTGCCCAAATGATCCATGGCTTAACCGAAAATGTTGATTATAATATTGACGAAAAAATGAAGGCCTGCACTTTGTCTGAAGAGGGTGTTCGTAAGATGGAAAAACTATTGGGTATAGAAAATATTTATGAAACTCATGGTATCGAAACTGTCCATCATATTGAGCAGGCTCTAAAGGCCAAGACTTTGTTTCAAAAGGATACTGATTATGTAGTTACTGAAAATGAAGTAATTATTATTGATGAATTTACTGGACGCATGATGCAAGGCCGACGTTATGGCGAAGGTTTACATCAAGCTATCGAAGCTAAAGAAGGAGTTGAGGTCCAACGCGAAAGCATGACCTTGGCAACTATTACATTTCAAAATTATTTTAGGATGTACAAAAAGCTAGCTGGTATGACTGGTACTGCTGCTACTGAGGCTGAAGAAATGGCCAAAATTTACAGTTTGGACGTAACAGTTGTTCCTACCAACAAGCCATTTGCTCGTAACGATATGAAGGATCGTATTTATCAAAATGAGCGTGGCAAGATGAAAGCTATTGTCAATGAAATCCGAGCCAAACATGAAAAAGGCCAACCAGTTTTGGTCGGTACAATTTCTATTGAAAAAAATGAAGAGCTCGGTAAACATTTAGAAAAATCTGGTGTACCCCACAGCTTGCTCAATGCTAAATTCCACGAAAAAGAAGCTGAGATTATTGCCCAGGCTGGTCGCAAGGGAGCTGTTACGGTAGCCACCAATATGGCTGGTCGTGGTGTTGATATCATTCTCGGTGGTACTCCTTATGATAAAGAAAAATTCGAAGAAATAAAAAAAGCTGGCGGTCTCCACGTACTCGGTACTGAGCGCCATGAGTCTCGTCGTATCGACAATCAGCTACGTGGTCGAGCTGGACGTCAAGGTGATCCTGGGTCTTCTCAATTTTATATTTCCATGGAAGACAACTTGATGCGTGTCTTTGGCTCTGACCGGATGAAAACTGTCATGCAAAAACTTGGTATCTCTGAAGACACACCAATTGAAAATAACATGATCTCCAAATCAATTGAGTCTGCTCAAAAAAAAGTAGAGGGTCATAACTTTGATATCCGGAAACACTTGGTTGAATACGACGATATCATCAATAAACACCGCCACGTAATCTACAAGACTCGTCAGGATATCTTGCAACTTCTTGACACCCAGAACGACCAAGACGGCAAAACCTCTGAAACTTTAGTTAAAGATTATATTTCCAAAGAAATTGAAAATATCGTATCCTTTCATACTTTGGGTGAAAAAAATGCTGGTGACTTTGACCCTAAGGAAATTATAGAAACATTGCGATCTATTTTCCCCTTGTCTGTTGAAGAAGAGACTAAAATAAAAGAATTACTCGGTGAAAATAAAAGAGAAAATGATCACAACGGCCGTACCAAAGTAATTGAATATATCACCAGCCTAGCTGACACTCATTATGAATCCTTGCGTCAGCAGATCAACTCTAGCGTTGAGCTCCCAGAAGCTGAAACTCAAACACCAATGCAAATGATTGAACGTGGTGTAATACTGAGAGGTATTGATACTCTATGGGTAGAACACTTAACAGCCATGGACAAGCTTCGTACTGGTATTGGCCTCCAGGGCTATGGTCAGCGCGATCCTTTGGTTGAGTACAAGCGTGAAGCCTATACTCTGTTTAATCAACTACTCAATTCTATCCGCCAAAAAGTTGTTTACTCAATCTTTAAAGTTAGACTAGCCCAAAATATGGCACCAACCGCAGTTCAGCAACAAGCAAAATTCAAAGAACAAAAATCTGGTTTTTCTGCTTTTAGCAAACAAGTGGAAAACAGAGATACTGCCGGCAAACCACTGGAGACTTCCAAGCCTCGCGATGACTCTGGCAACAAAGTCGGTCGCAATGATCCTTGTCCGTGCGGTTCAGGTAAGAAATTTAAAAAGTGTCATGGAAAATAAATTATGATTGGTGTACCCAGGGGAAAAGTTAAATTATCTCCCCACAATCCAAAGTGGTTAGAAAGTTTTGCTGAAGAAAAAAAATCACTAGAAAGATTTGGCCAAGTAGAGCATATTGGCAGTACCGCTATCCCAGGATTATACGCTAAACCAATAATTGATATTGCTCTTGGTGTGTCTAGTTTAAAAGATAATGAAGTAGAAAAATATAAAAAACCTTTTGCGGAAATAGACTATCATTATATCCGAGAAGATAGACCAGATGAGTATCTTTTTATCAAGGGCCCGGAATCTAAGCGAACCCACCACTTACATCTGATAGAAATCGATAGTCAGGCTTGGAAAAATTATATACTTTTTAGAGACTACTTAATTGCCAATCCCGAAGCTAGAGAGCAATACACAAAACTTAAAAAAGAATTAGCCAAAAAATTTGCCGAAGACAGGAAATCATATACCGCTGGCAAAGTTGCCTTAGTTGAAAAATTTATCAAACAAGCTAATGGACAATAAAAAAATAATGACCATTACC
>CALDOH010000031.1 GCA_937912185.1 uncultured bacterium
CGCCCATTTTGGCAGTCCTTCCTGGTCGTAAAATTCTTTCTTTCTATCTATCTGTACCATAATTATTTGGAAAATCTATTTTTTATATAGTCCTGATATGTCTGATCCTCTTTGATAAACTCTTGAATCTTGTCCCTGAGCCAATCAGCCTTTTTAATACCAGTCTGTTTGTATTGCCAGTTGAGATAATCTGATATTTTATTAGAAATCCTCAGGGTATATTTGATATTAAACATTTCCTTGGTATCCCTTTTGTCCAAATCTTTGAAATAATCCGCCAAGATTGTCTGCCAACCCTGTCCTTGAAAAAATAATATGCTCAAATTTTTACCCAAGATACTATCATCTTGCAAATTTTTTAAACTATCATCAACTTTTACTCCTTGCGGCAAAAGACATAATACTTTTTTGTTTTGTGACAAAGTAGCTGCCAAAAAATAACCACTTTGTTGGTCTAGTTTATTACCATAGACCAAAAGCATATCAATTTTATCTAATGATTGAAATTGAGAAGCATTTTTTTGTTCAACAGAGCTAGCCAAATTACTGATCACAAATAATCCCGCTTTTTTCAAATAAGAATTAATCTCCCGACTATTGTTATCTACATCAACAATGTAAAAATAAATCTTCATCCCGTTAGAAATTTACTATTTATATTCATTCCTCATAAGAGAAATCAATTAATATTTTATTATACTTTATTACCAACATATATTTTCATGAATTTCTAACGAGATTCATAAATATTATTTTATAAATTCACCAATTATATTTTGCTGCATAACTTTGGCCAACTCTGGTAATTTCTTTTTGTTGGCAATAGCCCACATAGTTTTAAGTAGAGCTGAATTGTAAGTACAGTCACTCAAAGACATTGCTCCTTCGACATTTGGGACCGCTCTATAGTTATACAAAACCACCGGCAAACCCCATTTACTTAGTTGTTTTTGCTTGGTCAATTCCAAAGCTTGATAAGGGCTGACTTGGATCAAAACTGCTTGATATTTTTCTAAGACGCTTCTATCAAAATTCCAGGCCACACCAGGAATATCTTCAAAAGATAAAACTCTAGTAGATATGTCACGATATATCTCTGCTCCTTGCAAGGATATTTCTAGACCAGATTTTAAATTCATACCAAAGTCCACTTTACCCCAATAATTGTCATCAATACTAGAAAATAGATTCACGTCACCTTTGTTGTCAAAAATAGCCCTAGTAGCTGGTATTAGTCGGGTGCCAAACAAAATAGCAGTCTCTGGTAAAGGCTCGTCTACTATCTGGATAGCATTGATCAGATTTGCCCTTAAACCTAGACCGCCGTGCTTATCAGCTAATTTATTGATAATAGTTTTTTTGTCACTAAAACTAGTACCACTAATTTGTGAAGCAGTAAAAATAACACTCTTGTGATAATGCTGCAGCAAAAAATTGGTGGCCAGAGCAGAGTTTATCAACTGGTCTATCTTGCTCACAACTACAAAACCATCATAATCCAAAAAATTATCATCAATACATCTAGCAATTTCTTGCCATACCTTTGGCTCAATAACATCATCTTCGGCGCAAATAAACTCTGTTTCAATATCGGCCAAAATATTTAACTCTGGCATTTGTTTTTGCCAAGGATAGACATCAGAGCGATTAGCCACGCTCAAAATATGCCCCTGCTTATCTAATATACAAGTGCCTCCTGCTAAAAGTAATAATATTTTTTTCTTCTTATTCATTCTCTATTTATTCTTGGTATAGAAAATTAAGTAAAAATGTAAATAAAATAATATCTTAACCATACGCCTATTATTTCGCATTCTTATTAAGTAAAAATATAGAATAAAAAGCAGCAAAATTTATAAATAAAGTAAACAATGGACCAAGATAAATCCATCTAAAAATATCAAAATATATCAGAAAAAGATCAAAGTAACTACCAAAAACTATACCCAAAATAACAGTTATTAGCATTAATCGCAATTGTATTTTCGCAATACCTTCGGCCAAGTTATACTTTTTTATAAAAATAAAAATTGTTAATAACATGAAAAATGCGAAAAAAATTGTATACACAATATAAAAATCTGTTCTGTAATAAGCAATATGCTCAGGCACAATAGCTACATTAGGAACAAAAAATCTATAAAATACTGT
>CALDOH010000032.1 GCA_937912185.1 uncultured bacterium
TAGATGATATTTTTAGAGATGCTAATGCTTATTTGTACTTATTATATTTGCCAATTTGGTATGAAGTTTATCAGAAAAAATATCTACACAATATAATTATTATATTACAATCGGCGGCCATGGTGGTAGCAGTTAAAAGTATGATAATTTTCAATATTTTTGTTCACGATTATAGTTTTTTAGATACTAATCATCTTTACAAATGGATTAGGGATACTAGAACTGGAGAGATAACACCTTTTGCCAATAATTTTGTTAGAGTTTTCATGCAGTCACAATTTTATGTTTTAGCAGCCTGGTTTGTTACATTAATAAAATATATAGAAGGTTTCAAAAACAAATATAATTTTTTACTGCTGTCAGTTTTTTCTGCATCTTTAATAATTAGCTTATCCCGTAGTTTTTGGTTAGGAGGTCTAGTGTCTTTATTATTTTTATTGATTAGTGTATTTGTATATCAACGTAAAATGCCTCATCTTTTTGTTTACCTGACTATCATCGGGATTATATTAGCTGGTTTTGTTTGGACAGACGTTCTATACAATTTTCCTAGGTACAATAAGCTCAATATCTTTACTCAAAGGAGTATTGATAGCTCAGAGGCAGCAGTAAGTAGTCGTCAAGCATTACTACCGGTGATTTGGCAGGCAATAAAAGAGAGCCCAGTGGTTGGTCACGGTTTTGGTAAGCCACTTACTTATCAGAGTTCTGATCCCAGAATAAAAACTATAGAAAACCCAGAGGGCAATTATACAACCTATGCCTTTGAGTGGGGTTGGTTGGAACAATGGTTAAAGGGTGGTGTAATTTTCGTTACTTGTTTTGTTCTCTGGATTCTGTTAATTTATATAAGAAGTTGGCGTTTAATAAACCATTATCCAGAAGTAGCTTTTATTTCTTTAACACTTATAAGCTGTCTAACATTTATTCATATTTTCAGCCCCTATTTAAACCACCCCTTAGGTTTGGGTATGCTGATGTTTTTAACAATTTTCGTAAGTAAATATGCCAGAGAAGCGCAAACTAACAATTAGTCTTTTGACTTATAATGGCGCCAGATATTTACCTTGGCTCCTCAATAGTCTCAAAGCCCAAACCTTTAAGGATTGGGAACTGTTGGTTTTGGATAACGCCTCTAACGATAACTCGGCTGATGTTGTACGAGAGTATTATCCGTCCGCTAGGATAGTTTTACAGAAACATAACCTTGGTTTTGCTAGGGGGCATAATTTACTTATTAATTGGTCAAAATCAGATTACGTATTAGTTTTAAATCAAGATATTATATTAGCGCCTGATTATTTGTCCAAGTTGATTTCTTTTATGGACAAAAATCCAAAGGTAGCCTCTTGTTCTGGTAAGCTGATGTATTGGAATTTTGAGGATGGTGAGCAGACCGACATTATTGATTCTTTTGGATTAAAGATAGATAGGAAAAGAGAGGTAAGTGATGCCTGGCAAGGTCAAAAAGACTTTGATATACAAAGTCAGCCAGTTTTTGGTTTGTCGGCCACTGCTGCAATTTATAAACGTAAGGCCTTGGATATAGTAGCCATGGAAGCTAATAATCAACAGGAATATTTTGATGAAGATTTTTTTTCCTACAAGGAAGATATAGATCTAGCTTGGCGTCTACGTTTAATGGGTTATGAAAATTGGCTAGTAACTAGTACTAAAGCGTATCATCATCGTAGCGTTCATCGTGAAGGAATATTAAAGAGAATACGTAGTCAACGGGGCATGGCCAATAAGCTGTCTTACAGAAATCATTTAATGTTATTATATAAAAATTCTTTTTATAAAAATTTGTTTAAAGACTTATTTCATATAAAATGGTATGAGTTTAGAAAGTTTGTTTATCTTTTGATGTTTCAAGCCAAGACTTTGGCTGGGATAGGGGAGTATTTAAAAAATTTGCCTAAACTGTCCAAGAAGAGAAAATATATAATGACTCACCGCACTGTTAAGCCGGAGGATATTTATAAGTGGTTTATAAAATAATGGATTTATCAATTATTGTTTTAAATTATCATACTAAGAATTTAGCCAAAGAGTTGCTAAAAAATTTGACTCAGGAGCTAAGTCTTCCTTTTGAGTATGAAATAATTGTAGTTGACAATGATTCACATGATGGTATTGAAGATATAATTAAGGAAAAATTTCCCCTCGGTCATAGCCCCTCGGGCGAGGCTAGAGTTAAATTTGTTCAAAGTGAAAAGAATGGTGGCTTTGCCTATGGTAATAATTTAGGTATTAAAGTGGCCTCTGGTGAATATGTTATGATTATGAATCCTGATCTAGCTATTTTGTCAGACGCCATTGAAGTAATGTATCGGTACATGAAAGACCACCCAGAGGTTGGTTTAGGTGGGCCACGTTTAATAAATGCCGACAAAAGTGTTCAGTATTCATGTACTCGTTTTCCAGATTGGCGCTTACCATTTTATCGTCGTACTTCTTTGGCAAATACCAAAGCTGGTCAGAAATGGTTGGATGAGTATCTGATGAAAGACCTGGATCATTATAAAAATTCTTATGTACCGACTTTATTTGGCGCTTGCTTGATATTCAAGCGAGAAGCTTTGGCAAAAGTAGGCCTATTGGATGAAAGATATTTTATGTATATGGAAGATCTTGATTGGTCTCGTCGTTTTTGGGAAAACGGTTATAAAGTAGCTTACATTGGCCAGGCGGAAATAATTCATCTTCACCGTCGTCAATCGGCAGCTGAGAGCCTACCCAAGACCATGATGTCTAAAACTGCTAGGCATCATATTATTAGTTTTGTTAAGTATTTACTCAAGTTCAAAGCTAAGGAACTACCGAAAACAGAATAATTATGATTCTGCACATTTACCTTGATTTTTAAGGCGTTTTTTAGTATTATTAGTCTGTAATTATTTATCTATAATATGGCGAAAAATCAAGAAAAAGTGCCTGATATCAATGATGAATATCAACAAAGGCTCAAAAAACTAGAGCAGCTAAAAGCACAGGGTCAAGATCCATTTCCAGCCAAAAGTAAGCAGACCATGATTGTGGCTGATTTTTTAAATAACTTTGATAAATTAGTAAAGTCAGAAAAGAAAGTTACTTTGACTGGTAGGATTATTAGCCTTAGGCTTCAAGGCGGCTCTTGTTTTTTACATTTTAGAGATGGTAGTGGCCAAGTACAGGCCTTTATTCGCAAAGATCAGATCGGAGCAGAGGAGTATCAAAGCTTTAAAGATAATTTTGACGCCGGTGATTTTGCTCAATTTTCTGGTCAGGCCTTTGTTACCAAGACTGAAGAACCAACTATCTTGGTAGATAAGCTAGAAATTTTATCCAAAGCTCTACAACCAATACCAGATCAATACTATGGTCTCAAAGATCCAGACACTAGATTTAGAAAAAGGTATCTTGATTTATTAGTCAATCCAGAAGTAAGAAAAGTTTTTGATTTACGTAGTCAAATTATAAAATTAACTCGTGAGTTTTTTGACAAACAAGGTTATACCGAAGTAGATACGCCAATACTTCAGCATATTGCCTCTGGAGCCACTGCTCAGCCATTTGAGACTCATCACAATGCTCTGGACATGAATTTGTATCTTCGGGTAGCACCAGAGCTTTATCTCAAACGTTTGATTATTGGTGGTTACGACAAAGTCTATGAAATTGCTCGTTGTTTTAGAAACGAGGGTATAGACCATCAGCACAATCCAGAGTTTACTCAGATTGAAACCTACGAGGCCTATAAGGATTATAATGACTACATGAAGCTAGTTGAGGAATTTATGGAGTTTGTGGTTAAGAAGATTACTGGCGGTTCCACTAAAATCAAAAATGGTAAAGATACCCTAGACTTTAAAGCTCCATATCCTAGACTAGATTTCAAGGAAGCTTTAGAAAAAGCTTTAAAAATAGACCTAGAAAAGACAGCGGATAAAGAGTTAATGGTCTTGGCTAAAAAAGCGGGACTACCAGTAGATAGTTCCTGGGGCCGAGGAAAACTCCTAGATGAACTGTACAAAAAATTTGTACGCGTCAATTTGATTCAACCAGTCTTCCTAATCAACCATCCTTTGGAGATTTCACCGCTAGCCAAGAAGATTCCCGGTCGAGAAAATTATGTAGAACGGTTCCAATTGGTAGTTAAAACTGCTGAAATGTGCAATGCTTTTTCTGAGCTCAATGATCCAATTGATCAAGCAGAGCGTTTTGCCGAGCAAAAGAAGCTCCGTGAAGCAGGTGACGAAGAAGCTCAGGGAGCTGACGATGACTTTGTCGAAGCTCTCAAACATGGTATGCCACCAACCGCTGGACTTGGCATTGGTATTGATAGGCTAGTGATGATCTTAGGAGATATAGAAAATATCAAAGAAGTTATTTTATTTCCAACCATGAGACCAAAAAATGATTAAAGAAGAAAAAGATAATTTAAAACCAGGAGTAGGCACAGCCGTTATTGTACGTAAAGATGGTAAGGTTTTATTTTCAAAAAGGCTTAAGAATCCCGGATATAATAAATGGCATTTTCCAGGAGGAGGTTTGGAATGGTTTGAAGAAATAGAAGATTGTGCAATACGAGAGACCAAGGAAGAAACTAATGTTGATATAAAAAATGTAAGGATAGTTAAAGTCACCAATGCTATTTATAGAGAAGATAATGATCATTATGTTACAGTTTGGGTAGTTGCTGATTATGCTGGTGGAGAGGTTAAAGATATGGAACCAAATAAGGCTGTAGGTTGGGACTGGTATGAATGGGATAAACTTCCAGAGCCATATTTTTTGCCAGTAAAACAGCTTTTAGATACAGGTTATAACCCATTTTACAATGAAAGTAAATAAAATTTTGATAGCTACCCATAATAAAGGTAAATTTGCAGAAATAAAAGTAAAATTAACTGATGATCTGGGTATTGAAGTTGTTTCTTTGAGTGATTTAGGAATTACAGAAGACTTTGAAGAAACCGGGCAGACCTTTGAAGAAAATGCTATAGGTAAGGCTAAGTTTTATTACAATATTGCTAAAATACCGACCTTGGCTGATGATTCTGGACTAGTTGTGGATGCTTTAGACGGTGAACCAGGGGTAAAGTCACGACGTTGGCCTGGCTATGAAGCAACTGATCAAGAATTATTGGATATGCTTTTTGCCAAACTCGAGGGAGTGCCAATGGAAAAACGCACTGCTAAATTTGTGGTCATTAATGCATTAACTGATGGTCAGAAAACAATTGTCGCTAAGGGAGAGGGCCTTGGAGTAATTGGTACTGAGTTGGCTTGTGAAATTAAACCAGGGATACCCTGGAGTTCGGTATTTTATCCTCAGGGTTATGACAAAGTTTTTTCGCAGCTTAGTATTGAAGAAAAAAATAAGATTAGCCATCGTGGCCGAGCACTTAATAATTTAATAAAGGAGTTACAAAAAGATGATTAAAAAACTATTTTTCTTGACCGCCTTATTATTGATTTTTAGCGGTTGTACCAAAACTGAAAATACCAATACCAACACAAAGCAAACAAACACTAACGAAAATACAATTAATATAAATGAAATGATCACAGCAACTATCAAAACAAATAAGGGTGATATCAATGTCGAGCTTTATAAAGGCAAGGTACCAAACACAGTGGATAATTTTGTAAAACTATCCAAAGAAGGATTTTATGATGGTATATATTTTCATCGAGTCATAGAGGATTTCATGATTCAAACTGGTGATCCTCAAGCCAAAGGCGTTCCGGGTGTAGATTTTTCTTATGAGCGAGATGGTAGTGGTCTACCAATCGCTGGTACTGGTGGTCCAGGTTATAAATTTAAGGATGAATTTGATTCTAGTTTAACTCATAGTGGCCCTGGTATTTTGTCCATGGCTAATTCAGGACCAAATACCAATGGTTCGCAATTTTTCATTACTCATCTAGCCACCGAATGGTTGGACGGTAAGCATGCAGTCTTTGGTAAGGTAACCGACAGCATGGATGTAGTAAATAGCATTGTTCAAGGTGACAAAATAGAGAGCATCATCATTAATGAATAATTATGTTAGACATTAAATTAATAAGAGATAACACCAGAGAGGTTGAAGCAGCATTGCTGAAGCGTCTAGACAAAAATAAATTTGATTTGGCCAAAATACTCAAACTCGACGAAGAACGTCGAGCTCTTTTGCCAGAGTTAGAAGAGCTTCAAGCACAGCGTAATAAAGCCTCCAAGACCAAGCCAGATGCCGAAACTATCAAACAAATGAAAGGGCTTGGTATCAAAGTAAAGGGCTTGGAAGAAAAAATTTCTAAAATTGAAATAGAATTTACTGAAGCTTTGGCGGCTTTGCCAAATATTCCAGCTGATGATGTGGTAGCTGGTGGCAAGGAGAATAATAAAATTATAAAAACTTTTGGCAAAGAACCAAAATTTGACTTTAAAATAAAAAATCATGTCGATCTAGCAACAGACCTAGGGATTATTGATTATCCTCGAGCGGCCAAGATGTCAGGCGCTGGTTTTTGGGCCTATGTAGG
>CALDOH010000033.1 GCA_937912185.1 uncultured bacterium
ACAACAGACCAGTAAATAGTGTCAGCAAGTCAATCGATGTTTTGGTAGCACTCAATCAAAATACAATCACACAAAACTTAAATGAAGTAGCTCATGGTGGGGTACTTATATATGACAAAGATAAGGTAAAGGTTTCAGCAGCCAAACTCAATGGTTTGAAAGTTAAGGGTATAGGGCTTCCTTTGACTACTATGGCCAAAGAGGCTGGCAATCCTTTGATGAGAAACGTAATAACTATTGGTGCTAGCTTGGCTTTGGTAGGACAAAAACTAACAATTGCCAATCAAGTAGTTACACAAAACTTCAAACGCAAAGGCAAAAAAGTAGTGGACCAAAATATACAGGCCTTGAAGGCTGGCTATGATTTTGTGAAAGAAAATTTTCAGGAAGATTTTTTGTGTCAGCTACCTACTTTGGAGAAAAAAAATAATATTTTGATTACCGCTAATGAATCTTTGGCCTTAGGTGCTTTGGCTGGAGGACTAAATTTTTATGTAGCTTATCCCATGACACCATCCTCATCTATTTTGCACTATCTAGCTTCAGTAGCTGAGCGAGCTGGTATTGTGGTCAAGCACGCTGAAGATGAAATCGCGGTTTTGAATATGGCCCTAGGCGCAGCTCATGTGGGAGCTAGGTCTATGGTAGCTACCTCAGGCGGCGGCTTTGCTTTGATGGTAGAGACACTTGGCTTAGCTGCTTTGACTGAAACGCCGATAGTGATAGTTGATGTTCAGCGAGGAACACCGGCGACTGGGCTACCTACTTGGACCGAGCAGGGTGATCTACAATTTATCTTGCGAGCTGCTCCAGGTGAAGCTCAGCGGATAGTACTGGCACCAGGCGATGCGGGAGAAGCTTATGAGCTAGGAGCGCAAGCGCATAATTTAGCCGAGACTTATCAAGTATCAGTGATTATTTTATCTGATAAGTTTATTGCCGAAGGCAATACTACTATACCTTTGCCAAGCATCAAGAAACTAAAAATAAATCGTGGTAAACTACTCACTCAAACGCAACTAAATAAAATAAAAGAGTACCGACGCTATAGAGTAACTGAAGATGGTGTGTCTCCACGAACCTTGCCAGGCATGAAAAATGGTTTGTATATTGCCAATAGTGATGAGCATGATCCTTATGGTTTTTCTGAAGAAGGTTCTGCCAATAGGATTGCCCAAGCTGACAAAAGGGCTCGCAAGTTGGAGACTTTTGCCAAGCAAATGCCCAATCCTTTGATCTATGGTAATCCCAAAGCCAAAAAGACTGTGGTGATTTGG
>CALDOH010000034.1 GCA_937912185.1 uncultured bacterium
TATAATCAAAATTTTCATATTATTTTTTCCACCAATTTTTATTATTTTTATACCAATCAATTGTTCTAGAGATTCCCTCTTCAAAAGAAACTTGTGGTTGCCAGCCAAGCTGATTTTTTATTTTAGAAAAATCTACAGCATAACGATAGTCATGACCAAGTCTATCCTCTACTTTTTCAATTATTGACTCATCGTGTCCAAGCTCATTTATCAAAAGCTTGGCAATCTCTATATTTCTTTTTTCAGCATCACCACCGATAAGATAGGTTTCACCAACTTTACCCTGATGAATAATCAAATCAATCGCCCGACAATGATCTTCAACGTAGAGCCAATCACGGATATTCTGACCTTCGCCATAAAGTGGCACCTTCTTGCCCTGAAGTAAGTTGGTGATGAACAAAGGAATAAACTTTTCTATATGCTGATAAGGCCCATAGTTGTTTGAACAATTGGAAATGGTAATCTCTAGCCCATAGGTATGGTGATAGGCACGAACAATATGATCTGAGCTAGCCTTGGAAGCTGAGTAAGGACTACGAGGATTATAAGGAGTGTTTTCATTAAACTTTTTATCAGACCCACCAAGAGAGCCAAAAACCTCGTCAGTTGAAACATGATGAAAACGGATTTTATTTTCTAGCGCTACCTTAAGTAGATTGTGAGTTCCCAAAATATTAGTTGTCAAAAATAAATCTGGTCCAGTGATTGAACGATCAACGTGTGATTCAGCCGCAAAGTTGACTATCAGGTCTACTTTATGATCTTTGACTAATTTGGAAACCAAATTGTAATCTCCAATATCACCTTGAATAAAAGTATAATTATTATTTGATTCAAGAGACTTCAAATTTTCCAAATTTCCAGCATAGGTCAAAAAATCCAGGTTGATTATTCTATAATCTGCCTCGCCCATGCGGCTACGGCCGCGGGAATATTTGTCAGCTATATAATGGATAAAGTTGGAACCAATAAAACCAGCCCCACCTGTTACTAATATGTTCACCCCGTTAGAAATTTAATTTATTAATTATTGTATAGTAATATACCATTTATTTTTTTATTTATAATCTGT
>CALDOH010000035.1 GCA_937912185.1 uncultured bacterium
TCTCAACTTTATTTGGTTCAGCCTTTACTGTCTCAACCTTCTTTGGTTCAGCTTTCTTTTCCTCTACTGGCTTAATGTCTTGTTTTTTCTCTTCTGCCATTTATATAACAATTAAAAATTTATACCTGCCTTACGAATACCTTCAGCCAAAGATTTAACCCGGCCATGATATTTGTAGGCTCCCTTATCAAAAATAATATTTTCTAGTTTCTTTTCTTTGAGTTTTTTCCCCATCAATTCGCCAACGACAGCGGCTACCTCAGTTTTATTACCCTTACCCTTGGCTTCCTTATCAGAAGTGGCTACTAGAGTAACTTGCTTAACATCGTCAATAGCTTGGACTGAAATATGATTCAAACTACGAAAGACTGACACCCTGGGTTTAACAGCAGTACCATTGATTTTAGCCCTAGTTCTAATCTGACGACGTTGGGCTTTTCCCCTTTTTACTTTATTTCTATCTTTCATAATTTTAAATTAAGACTTGACGACTTTACCGGCTTTACGACGGATTTGTTCATCTTTGTATTTAATACCTTTTCCTTTATAAGGTTCTGGTTTTTTGATAGCTCTGATCTCAGCTGAAACCTGGCCAACCAATTGTTTATCAATGCCAGAAACCTTGATATTATTCTTTTCAACTTCGATGTTAATGCCAGCTGGAATATCAAATTCAACTTGATGAGAAAAACCAACATTTAAAACTAGTTTTTTACCTTGGAGAGCGACTTTAAAACCAACTCCATTGATTTCTAATTCTTTACTAAAACCTTCAGTCACTCCGACAATAGCATTATTAACTAAGGTTCTACTCAAACCCCAGAGAGCTTTATCACTTTTGCTATTTTCATTAGCCACAGTAAAAATAAGTTGCTTGTCTTTGTTTTCAATCGTGACTTCCTTAGGAGTATTAACAACTAAAGCACCCTTACTACCTTTTACATCACTAATGTAGTTGCCTAAATCATCTTGACTGACCTTGACTTCAACTCCTTGTGGTATTTCTATTGGTTTTTTACCTATTCTAGACATAATTTTATTGTTACCAAATTTCACACATTAATTCACCGCCAATATTTTGACGTCTTGCTTCTTGACTGGTCATTATTCCTTTAGAAGTAGAAATAATAGCTGTACCGTAACCATTCAAAATCTGTGGCATTTCATCGCTGGATACATAAATTCTCTGGCCAGGACTAGAAATACGCTTTATATGACGAATAGCCGCGACTTCATTATTATACTTTAAGGCAATAGAAATAGCATCAAAATTTCCTTGTTTGATTTTGTCTACTTTATCTACATATTTTTCCTGCTCTAAAAGCTGGGCAACGCTAAACTTCAACTTTGAGAATGGCAAAACCACCTCTGGCTTTTTTACGGCCGTAGCATTGCGAATTCTAGTTAGCATGTCTGCGATAGGGTCTGTCATAATTTATTTTAACTTCTTTATAAAAATATACTTACTAATTACCAACTTGATTTTGTTACTCCAGGAATTTCTCCCTTGTCAGCCAATTCTCTAAAACAGATACGGCATAAATCAAATCGGCGCATATATGATCTTTGTTTACCACAACGCCAGCATCTACTTACTTTACGAGTAGAATACTTTGGTTTTTTGTTTGATTTTGCTACTTGTGCTGATGTTGCCATAATTATTTCTTAGCTGGTTTATCTTTTTTAAAAGGAAATCCCATTCCTCTAAGTAAGGCTAAAGTAGATTTATTGTCCTTGGCAGTGGTAACGATTGTTACTTCAAGGCCATGAACTTTCTCTACATCATCCATACCAATTTCTGGAAAAACAATATGTTCTCTAAATCCCATCGTGAAATTACCATTACCATCAAAACCTTTTTTTAATTCTAAGCCATAAAAATCTCTAAATCTAGGAATAGTAGAATTGACTAGCTTATCTAGAAAATCGTACATTCTTTGGCCACGCAAAGTTACTTTGGTGCCGACGATCATACCTTGCCTAAGCTTAAAATTAGAAATAGCTTTTTTGGCCTTAATCTGAACTGGTCTTTGACCAGTAATTCTCTCCAAAATTGACTTGGCAATCTCAATCCACTGTTTGTCTTGAGAAGCTTTGCCAATACCAATATTGATGACTACCTTTTCAACTTTAGGAACAGCCATGATATTTTTAAGACCTAGCTCATCTTTGAGTTGAGCCCTTACTTCTTTTTTATACTTATCTACTAGTCTGGTCATATTAGTCTATTACTTCGTTACATTTTTTACAAAATCTAGCCCTTTGAGTTTTCTTAGGATCACTTGGAGATGCTAAAACTTTAACACCCAGACGTGATTCCTTGTTACACTTTGGACAAACTATCATTATATTACTTACCCTGATTGGGCCGTTAAACTGGACTCTCTGCCCTTTTTCTCCACCTTTACGTGATTTGATGTGTTTGTACATTACATTAACACCTTCAACTACCACCCTTTCATCTGCAGGCATTATTTGAATAACTTTACCAGTTTTACCTTTATCCTTACCGGTAGTTACTTTGACTTTATCATTTATCTTAATTTTGATTTTCATATGTTTATAATACTTCTGGGGCCAAAGATACAATCTTGTTATACCCTCTAGCTCTTAATTCTCTGGCGATTGGACCAAAAATACGTGTGCCTTTAATCTC
>CALDOH010000036.1 GCA_937912185.1 uncultured bacterium
TCTTAAAAAAGACATCGTAGAGGCCAACTCTTGGCTGTCTCTCTACAACCAAAGATCCAAGAAGAAAGGGCTCTACTGGGGCATGGCCAAGAAAAAAGGTAGCTCCTTCACCGAAAGCGGCGAAAGACAAGTTGCCACTTCCGTTGGCTAAACCCATCCTTTCTATTGTAAAATACAAAATACATGAGTCCGTAGCTCAGTTGGCTAGAGTGCTTCGTTGACATCGAAGAGGTCACTGGTTCGAGTCCAGTCGGACTCACAAATATTTTGTATACTATTATTATGAAAGCCAAAAAAAATCAATACCACAAGTTATTTATTAAAGGTTTTTTCACCGGCATTGGTACCGCCGCTGGCGCAACCTTTGGTTTTACACTTCTTATTGCTCTTATTGGCTATATCTTTAGAACATTAGACACCGTTCCTTTAATTGGCCAGTTTGTTGGCCAAGTTACTCAGTACGCTCAAGACTATCTAAACACAAAATGAAACTAAACGAAGCAAACAACCTTGAAACGCTAAACCCCAACGACCACCGTGTACTTGGTCAAGCACTAGATTTATTCACCTTCTCTGATACTGTGGGCAAGGGCCTACCTCTATGGACAGCCAAAGGCGCCATAATCCGCCGTGAACTGGAACGTTTCATAGTAGACGAAGAAATAAAATGGGGTTACCAGCACGTTTACACTCCAGACATAGCTAAACTAGATCTATACAAAAAATCCGGCCACTACCCTTACTACAAAGACTCCATGTATGCCCCAATCAAAATCGACAACGAAAAATACATGCTTCGCCCCATGACCTGTCCCCATCATTTTGAACTTTTTTTAAGACGCCCCCACAGCTACAAAGAACTCCCGCTTAGAATTGCCGAGCTCGCCAAGCTCTACCGCTACGAACTTTCTGGTGTTTTAACCGGCCTAATCCGCGTTCGCTCCTTCTGCCTAGCCGACGCCCACATCATCTGCGCAGATGATGAACAAGCAAAATCAGAGGTAGCTCTAGCCTTGGATCTAATTGAGCACTTAGCCAACACTTTTGGCTTAAAAATGGGGGTCAACTACTCTTACCGTCTCTCTCTAGGTGACCCCAACGACAAAGAAAAATACTACAACGATCCCAAAGCCTGGACCAGGACCGAACAAATTCTAAAAGAAGTTTTACAAGATCGTAACTGTAAATTCCAAGAAGCCAAAAACGAAGCCGCTTTTTACGGACCCAAAATAGACATTCAAATGAAAAACGCAAACGGCAA
>CALDOH010000037.1 GCA_937912185.1 uncultured bacterium
ACAAGATACTAATAATATGAAAAAAATAAAAGCCGAAATTTCAGCTAGACATATACATTTGTCCCAAAAAGATTTGGACAAACTTTTTGGTAAAGACTATAAATTGAAAAAGAATAAGGATTTATCTCAACCAGGTGAATTTGCTGCTAAAGAGTTGGTTGAAGTTGTAAATAAAGATAGAAAACTAAAGGTTAGGATAGTCGCTCCAGTGCGTGAGCATACTCAAGTAGAATTGGCTATGACGGATTGTTATTTTTTGCGAGTTTATCCTGAGATTAGAGTTTCTGGCGATATTGATAAAACTCCTGGTATTATTATCAAAGGGCCTAAAGGAAGCGTTAAAATACAACAGGGTGTGATAGTACCAAGGCGGCATTTACATATTTCCAAAGAAGATGCCAAAAAATGGAAAATTAAAAATAAACAAAAAGTAAAAGTTTGTATCAAGGGTAAACGAGGGCTTACTTTTGATGATGTGGTAGCTAGAGTAGGTAATTTTTCTACAGCTATTCATCTTGATACTGATGAAGCTAACGCCGCTGGCTTACTCAAATGCGGTCAGGTAGATTTGAAAATATGAACCCCGTTAGAAATTTTTACACTTAATTTCTGCGGGGAAAGCTAAATATAATAATTAAGCTCTAACGGGGTGAATAAAAACCTTTTAATTTTAAATGCCGGTAGCAGCAGCTTGAAGTTTGCTGTATTTGAGATTGACCGTGGTTTGAAAGAAAGATTATCCGGTGGAATTTCTTTGATCGACAACAAAAGTGTCTTGACTTACAAAAAAACCCGAGTAAATTTTTCTACTGGCTTTAATCTGAAAAATTGGTGGGGTTACATTGAAGATCTTTTGGAAGAATTTGATATAAGATATGTTGGTTTTCGTATGGTCCATGGTGGTGGGGAATTTACCAATACCATTAAGGTAGATAAAAAATTTTTACAAAGAATAAAGAAATATAACAAACTAGCACCTTTGCACAATCCAGTAGCCTTAGAACTAATGAACATTGTCAAAGACACTTGGCCAAGTGTTAAGCTGTCGGTTAGTTTTGATACAGCTTGGTATAAGGGCTTGAGACCAGAAGCTTATTTATATTCATTACCGCTCAAGTACTACCAAAAAGATCATATTCGTAAATATGGTTTCCATGGCTTGAGTCATGAAGCAGCTACTGAATTTGCTGCCAAAAAATTAAAGAAAAATATAAAGAAATTGAATATTATTACTTGTCATCTAGGCTCAGGAGCTAGTATAACTTGGTATATAAATGGCAAGGTTAGAGACACTAGTATGGGCTTTTCGCCCAATGAAGGCTTAACTATGGCTACTAGAAGTGGTGATTTACCAGCCAGTGTAGTATTTTATTTAGCTCAGGAGCTAAAAATGTCCCTGAGTTCTATAAAAGAGCTGCTCAATAAACGATC
>CALDOH010000038.1 GCA_937912185.1 uncultured bacterium
TTCGAACCCCCGACCGTTTGCTTAAAAGGCAACTGCTCTACCAGGCTGAGCTATAGGCGCGTATAGAAAACTAAAGTTGTAAATTATCAATCATTTGCCTATCTATCTTGGTGGCGAAGCCTGGAAGGCTGCCTGTCCCGCGTAGTTTTAGCGAAGCAGGAAGCTATAGGCGCAAGACCCCCTAATGTCCCCCTTAACAAGGGGGATTGGGAGGTTAATACGGAGCTTATTATATGCTATATTAAGGCAAATGTCAAGATAAAATGATTTTTGTTGTTCATAAACTGTATAAAAAAAGCGCATAATAAAGCCTTGAAATATTAGACGAAATAGGCTAAGATAATTTTACGTAATATAAAAATCCATGTCTAGAATACCTCCACAAAACTTAGAAGCAGAAGCTTCTCTTTTAGGTGCTTTGCTTTTGGATAAAGATGCCATCATAAAAGTGTCTGATTCTCTGACTCCTAGTGACTTCTACAAAGAGGGTCATGGTTTGGTTTATCAGGCTATGCTTGATTTATTTGAACAGCACGAGCCAATCGATATTGTCACTGTCAGTAATCGTCTAGACGAAAAAAAACAACTAGCCACTGGTGGTGGTAAATCATATTTAGCCGAATTGACCTCTGGTGTACCAAACTCTTCTCATGTACTTTCTTATGCCAATACTATTCGCAAAAAATCTACTTTGCGGAAACTAGAACAAGCAGCGGCTGCTATCTCTGAGTTTTCTTTTTCTGAAGATGAAGACGTAGACAAATTGCTAGACATGGCTGAGCAAAAACTATTTGGTATTTCCCAAGAATCACTCAAGAAAAACTTTATTCCCATTAAAGACATTTTGGGTGATACCTTTACCCGTATTGATGAGCTCCACAAAATGGGTGGTATGGGTACCCGTGGTATTCCAACTGGTTATACTGAAATAGATAAATTGTTATCAGGTCTTCAAAACTCAGATCTAATCATCTTGGCTGCCCGTCCTTCTTTGGGTAAAACTACTCTAGCTTTAGACATCCTGAGAAATATTGCCGTCAAAGCCAAAGTACCAGTTGGTATGTTTTCTTTAGAAATGTCCAAAGAACAATTGGTAGATAGACTCCTAGCCTCTGAGGCTGGAGTTGATCTTTGGCGCATGCGTACTGGTAAATTGTCAGACAAGGAGGATGATGATGATTTCCCTCGTATCGGTAGAGCTATGGGTATATTATCTGAGGCACCAATATTTATCGATGACTCACCAATGGCCAATATCATGCAAATCCGTACCAAGGCTCGTCGTCTTAAGATGGAACACAATCTAGGCTTTTTGGTAATTGACTATCTACAACTTATGGATGGCGGCACTACTCGCCTAAGTGAAAATAGAGTTCAAGAAATATCAGCTATTTCCCGTGGTCTCAAACAGATTGCTCGTGAACTTGATATCCCAGTACTGGCTCTATCTCAGCTTTCTCGTGCCGTCGAAAGTCGTTCACCGGCCATCCCTAAACTAGCTGATCTTCGTGAGTCTGGATCAATCGAGCAAGACGCTGATATTGTTATGTTTATCTATAGAAAAGCCAAGGATAAAAGTCGAGAATGCTCCGACGATGAAAAATACTTAGCAGAACTTCATATTGATAAACACCGTAATGGTCCAACTGGTATTGCTCGTCTATTCTTCGATGAACAAAAAGTTACCTTTAAAAATTTGGATACTAATTATGCCAATTCACTCCCTGGTGCTGAATCAGTTGAGGAAACGTCCCTACCGGGCGCCAAAACTGACAATACGCCACAAGGCAAAATTGGTTGGCAAAATATCCCTTAACTTTATACTGTCATTCTGAATTTATTTCAGAATCTCTAAATACTTAACCAGATCCTGAACTCAATTCAGGATCCCACTGGGATTCCGGATCAAGTCCGGAATGACAAAGAAATAATAAATCATTAACAGAAAACAAAAAGATGTTTAATAAAATGAAACAATTCAATGACTTGCGCAAACAGGCCAATACTCTAAAAAGTGCTATGTCAGAAGAAAGTGTTGAAGTAGAGAATAGCGCCGTCAAAATTATCATGGATGGTAATCAAGAAATAAAATCTTTGAATATAAATAAAGATTATCTAAATCCCGACAAAAAAAATGATCTAGAAAAAAAGATCACTGACGGCATTGCTGAGGCCATTAAAAAAGTTCAGCGTAAAATGGCCATGAAAATGCAAAAAATGGGTGGCCTAGATAATTTCATGAAATAACGTGTCCCGTTTACTTTTATACTAGTGGGATAAGTAAATAAGCACTTTTAACGAAGTGTAGCCGAGAGATCTATAAACTAGATTTCTCCATGCACCTCTAATAAATTAGAGCTTTAGTCGAAATGACAAGTATTAATAAATAAATTTCTAACCGGGTGAAACATCTACCAGACTTTATTCAAAAGTTAATAGATGAATTTGATAAACTGCCTGGCATTGGTCCAAAAACTGCTACCAGGCTAGTTTTTGATTTACTTCATAGACAAAATGACATCAAAGAATTTGCCAATGCTCTAAACAATGCCTATCAGCAAATCAGCTTTTGCCCAGAATGCTTCAATCTAACAGATGATGGATTGTGCAGTATCTGCGCTAATCCTTCTCGAGATAAAAATATAGTCTGTATAGTGGCCCACAATCAAGACGTCGAGGCAATCGAAAAAACCGCTGAGTTTGATGGTGTCTATCACCTACTCAATGGCCTACTTAGCCCACTAGAGGGTATCACTCCAGACAAACTCAAGATAAAGGAGCTCACCAGACGTATAGAAAAAAATGGTATCAAAGAAGTAATCCTAGCTCTGGACCAAAGCATGGAAGGAGAAGCTACAGCTATCTACCTATCCAAACTACTCAAAGACCATGGCGTGACCATTACTCAACTAGCCCGAGGTATACCAATGGGTGCCAATATAGAATATACGGACGAAGTAACGCTATCCTCGGCCTTAAAAAATCGAAAAAAAATCTAATCGAAAAATCTCCGCTTGAACGGAGATTTTTCATATTATCTAAGAACAGATATTTATACTACAATTTTATCGATTTTGACTTCAGTTAGCTGCTGACGATGACCATAGCCTACTGAATATCTAGTCTTGTTTTTATACTTCAAAACATCGATTTTTTTATCTTTAAAATTCCTCACTAGTGTAGCTTCTACTTTAGCTTTAGCTACATATGGCTGACCAACAGTAACGTTATCCTTTTCATCAATTAGCAATAAAACCTCATCAAAAACCACCTTTTCACCCTCTTGGATTTTAGGTAATTTTTCTATCTTCAAGGTATCACCTTGAGCTACTTGATATTGCTTTCCGCCAGTTTTTATTATAGCTTTCATAATTTTCCTTAATTTAAAACAATAGGAGTTTAACAAAAAAATATAAAAATGTCAATAATACATATCCCAAGCATGGTTTATATTGACAAATATATAGATATATGCTATAGTATTCTATCCCCCTAGCGCCTTTCTGCGCCAGGATTTGGGGAACTATGACCAGTTCTTTCTATCTTCAAGGAGGCTTTCTGCTTCATTTGACTTATTGTCCCTGCATTCCTCAGTTCAACATTATTTTCCAGCCACGGAGGCAAGACCATGGATCGCAGCCAGAACACCAGTACCCCCACTCGTGACGACCAGATGATGGTCATCTTTGGTGTCTTCAACTTCGAGGAAGGCGGACCCTGTCCCGAGGCCTTCATAGGCAAAGCCCTTGGCGGCACGCCTGGCATGTGCATCCGCCCGGCTCACAACTCTCGGATCGAGATCACGCACGGCTTCAACGCCGTCAGTATGGTCGTCCGGCCCGAGTACCAGAACATCTACGCCAGTGCCATCCTGGACTTGGCTTATCTGCAGGACGTCATTGACGGACTCGAGCACCAGCTTCGACACATCAAACATTCCCAAGGCCCGGACATCCCGGAGCGCAACAACTGCATGGCTCTTCTGCCGATACTCGACTTCCGCTGGACCATCCGCAAGGGCATTCCGACGCCGATCTCCTACTGGGGACGCGGCCTGCGCAACGCCGAAGGACGCATCTACGACGGCATGCCGATCTTTTCCCACCAGGATGACCACATCCCGGCAAGCGGCTTCTGGCTGCCCCGGATTGATATCCACCCGGCTGACAAGTACCTGTTCGCGCGGCCCAGCCGCAACGAGCGGCTGATCAGCTGGGCCATTGCCAATCTGGAAGCCCAGCAGGAGCGCATCCGCCGACTCCAGTCGTCTGACCTTCAGATGAAGCACGCCATGCCCACCTAGAACTCCTTGAACCCCTGACTGCTCTCTGAGTAGCAGCTCCCCCGAACTTCGGTTCGGGGGCTTTTTTTATTTTTACATAAAAAAAGCCCGCCGTTAGGCGGGCTTCACATGGCAGGCAACATAAAACTTTATGTGGCTACGCCACGTGATCGAGTTTTAGCTCGATTTTACGTGGTGACCCCACAGGGAATCGAACCCTGATTGCCAGGTTGAGAACCTGACGTCCTAACCGTTAGACGATGGGGCCAGAATAACTTCTATATTACTAACAAATTTTTTGATTATTGTCTAGGCTTTATTTTGACACCAGCCCAACTAGCAAGTCTTCAGCTAGCCAAGGTTTGGCCATTATTTCATAAACTACTTGCTCCATTTTAGAACCCCGAGAACCCTTGATCAATACTACGTCGCCTTGTTTTAGCCTTTCTTGCAAAAACACACCCGCTTCCATGG
>CALDOH010000039.1 GCA_937912185.1 uncultured bacterium
TGCTTATTATCAAACACCAAGAGTGACTTTTGACAATCAACATAATAATGTATTGCCAGAAGCAGATCCTAATAACGATTGTGATCCAGCTGAAATGAATCCGTCAGAGCCAGATTTTTGTCTACGAGGAGATTTGTGTGGTTGGGGCTGGAATGCCTGGGACTCTGGTAATGCTGGCCTAGGTTGGTTTCAATTTTCTCCTAAAATATCTACCACTACCAAGCCATATTTTTCTGTAGAAAGAGGTAAAATATATTCACAGAAAGATATTTTTAACCGGTATACACCTCCTTTTGGTCATTATAATGCCTCATACTTGATTGAGGCGGGTGGTACCATTACCAATCTGGTCAGTTCTAGTACTTTGTCTGGTACTTACCAGGGCGAGTTGGGCGGCCGGCCAATCATCAAATTCCCTGCTCCTATAGCGACTAAATATGGCAATGCTCTGGGAACTATTGATATCACCGGCGTCACCACCACAGCTTACACTATCGGCTTGAATGATTATAATAAGTATGGTTCTAAAATATCCACAGTTATTTCAGCTAATTTTGCCAGTGAGTTTTTAAACGCACCAGATGGCAAGGTAATTTATGTCCCGGGTAATGATTTATCTATTACTAATTCTCTGGTCATAAGAAAAGGAGATATTGGCGTTGTTGCTCCAGGAAGAGGATCGGTTATAGTTGTGGTTGAGGGGGATTTATTTATAAATGAAAATATTACCTATGAGTCTGGTGGTGTGGCCATAGAAAATTTAAAGCAGATACCTTCTATTGTTTGGATTGTTATGGGATCAGTTATTGTTGATGAAGCGGTAGAAGAATTGGTAGGAACATTTATTGTTTTGGGTAAACCAGGTGTTCAAAATTGTTTTGGGGTTGCGCCTGATCCAAGTTGCGGATTATTTTATACAGGCACTGGTTTTGCAGGAACAGATCTTCAGTTAGAAGTGAAAGGTAGTGTCTTGGCTCGTCGTTTTTATCTAGTGAGAGATTATGTAGGCGATAGAGAGCCAGCAGAAAAGTTTATCAACGATGGGAGATTGCAAGCCAATCCGCCTCCAGGCCTAGAGGATTTTAGTAAAGTTGTCCCCAGATTCAATGAAAGTCCATTTTAATAGAGGCTTGGATATAAGTGGCAAAATGTGTTATAATTATATAAGTATTCTGTTTTTAAATTCTTTAATATCTTTTGAATATTATGAAATTATTTTCTAGCGCAACTAGTTATTTAGGAATCGATATTGGCACCTCCAGTATTAAAATGGTAGAACTTGAAAATTATAAAGGTCAGGCCAGATTAAAGACCTATGGTTATGCTGAAGTTTCTACTAATGTTTTAAGGGGGAATATAGAAAAAAATAATCAGTTAGTAGCTGATTATATTAATAGTATAGCTCGAAAATCTCAGGTTCAAACTCGTCAGGTGGTGGCAGCTCTACCGACTTTTTCGGTGTTTAATTTTATCATCAACTTGCCACCAATGCCAAAAAAAGACCTAACATCAGCTATAAAATGGGAGGCTAAAAAATTTATTCCAGTGCCAATTGAAGAGATGATACTAGATTGGAAAATTCTTAATAAAAAGAAAGTAGATAATATTAATAAAAAAAGTAAGGGTGCAAGTGATGATGGTTTATTGAGTTCAGAAGCAGAAAAGGCAGGAGAGAATAAAGCAGTCTCAACAGAGAAAAATCAAGAGTTATTAGATAAGTTGGAGGAAGTCGGTGTAGAGACTACTAAAGCGGG
>CALDOH010000040.1 GCA_937912185.1 uncultured bacterium
ATGGGAGCTGGCTAAGACGCCAGCAGCTAAAGAAGAATTAAGGGTAATACTAGAAACACTAGCAGCTCATCTTTATAAAATAGCACTATCCCTTGAACCTTTTATGCCAAAAATGTCTAAAGAAATAATAAGGATATTAACTGAGGATAAAATCAAAAAACCAGAACAGCCTTTGTTTCCTAGACTACAGTAGTGGGAATTGTTGACTTACACATTTTGAGCTATAATAGGATTGATTATTATATTAAAATAAACACATGAATGTTTTTGACATCATTTTACTGGTTATTGTTCTGATTTTTGTCTGGAAGGGATTTAGAGCTGGACTTGTTGGAGCTATTGGTGGCTTTATCGGTATCCTTGTAGCTATTTGGGCTGGTTCTCATTATATGCAGCAAGCTGGCGAGTGGATAATGAAAATAGCTGATTTTGATAATGAAGCTCTAGCTGCTATTATTGGTTTTGCTGCTATTTTTATTGTGGTCAATATTGTCTTTAGTATTATCATCGGTATTATCAATAGAATTTTTCATATCATTCCTTTTATTGATTTGGTAAACAAACTTTTAGGAGCAATTGTTGGTGTGGTTGGTGGTGCTCTAGCAGCCGCAGCAGTAGTATATCTAATGTCCTTGTTTTCTATCAGTGACACAATCAACAATAATATTACTGAGTCCCAAATAGCACCAAAGGCTATGACTATAGCTACGGTGGTAAAACCACTTATCCCAGGAACTATAAAAGAACTTAAATCTATTTTTGAAAATGTTAATTGATTCACATTGTCATCTAAATTTCAAAGCATATAAAGACGACCTGTCAGAAGTGATAGGTCGTTGTCATCAAGCTGGCATGAAAGTCATCAATGTCGGTGCGGCTTTGGTCAGTAGTGACAAAGCAGTAGAGTTAGCGATAGCCAATGATAATATGTACGCTGCTCTGGGCCTTCATCCTATTCACGTCTATGATGAAAAGTTTAACCTAGTTGCTTTTCAAGATTTGATTGATAATAACAAAGACAGGGTTGTGGCCATTGGCGAAACTGGCCTTGATTATTTTCATCTGTGGCAATGTTTAGAAAAGGGTGCAGGCTCAATAGAAGAAGTAAAGAAAAAACAAAAGGAAGTTTTTGTCTCTCATATCAAATTGGCTCTAGACAATGACCTACCTTTAATAGTCCATGGTCGCAATGGCAAAGAAGACAAGACAGCCTATCAGGATATATACAATACTTTGAAAGAGGCTGGTGCAAAAAAAGGCGTGATTCATTGTTATGGGGGCGATATTGCCGAGGCCAAAAAATTTGTAGCATTAGGTTTTCACCTAGGCTTTACGGGCATTGTCACATTTGACAAAACGGGTGTTTTGGAGGAAATTGTAAAGTGGATACCAACCGACAAAATGTTGATAGAAACTGATGCTCCGTATCTATCTCCAGAGCCATATCGCGGTAAGCGTAATGAACCAATCTATGTTCGTCATGTGGCTGAGAAAGTTGCTGAGATTAAAGGCTTGTCAGTTGAAGAAGTAATTGAGATTAGTGGTAATAATGCCATAGAATTATTTAATTTGAAATAGTGATTGTCATCTCGAGCGTAGTCGAGAGATCTAATGTATAGATTTCTCCCTGCCTGCCGGCAGGCAGGCACTTCGGTCGAAATGACAAAGTATAATAATATGTCCTTGATAGACGATAGAGAAGAAGATTATCGTTTTGCTCAATTTACTCCCGAGCAAATTTTAGCAAGTTATTTGAATGGTTTTGAGGCTGGAGATTTTGGTATCTTGGATGATATTAAATCAGCTATGCATCAGGAGATTGCCTTGGCGCTGATCAGGGCTGGTAAGTCAAAATTACTTTTGGAAAATTTTCTTAAGTTTAAAGATCTAGATCGTCAGCAATTATTTGAAGAATTGATCAAGGCTGGAGACAATGTAGTAGCTCAAGAGTATGCTGAGCATTTTCCCGACGTAGATTTTAAAAATATAGGAAAGTTTATAGATTCAATATAAAGTAATTAACATCGTCATTGCGAGCGTTGAGCGTAGCGAGGCGCGCGGCAATCTAAGATACTATAGATTGCTTCGTCGTCGTAAACTCCTTCTCGCAATGACATTAGTATAAACATATGGAATATTTAAACACAATTTTAATTATCATCGCTTTTGGGATTGTTATTTGGTTGATGATAAAAAATAAGCAACCAGAAGAAGTCAAAGAAGACAAGGCCATGTTGATGCTCCAACAACAAATGGCAGATTTGAAAAATCAATTGGGTGAAAAAATTGATAATACTACTCAACACAGCGCCAAGATGTTGCAAAGTCAGTTTATAGAGACTAGCCGTATTTCCAAAGAGATGACAGAAAAACTTTTGAAACTGGAAGAGACCAACAAACAAGTAATTGGCTTTACTGATCAATTGCAAAATTTGGAAAAAGTATTAACTAATGCCAAGACTCGTGGTAATCTTGGTGAAGCCAGTTTGGAACTTATTTTATCAAATATATTGCCACCTCAATCATATGAAATGCAGTATCATTTCAAAAATGGTGAAGCAGTTGATGCGGTAGTAAAAATAAAAGATAAGATCCTACCAGTCGATGCTAAATTTTCTTTGGAAAACTATAGGCGTATTATTGATGAAAAAGACAAGGGTAAAAAAGAAGTTCTAGAAAAAGAATTTAAAAATGATTTGAAAAAGAGGATTGACGAAACTAGTAAGTATATTCGTCCCAATGAATCTACCCTAGATTTTGCTTTTATGTTTATTCCAGCTGAAGGAATATATTATGACCTACTTATCAATGAAGTCGGTGCTGTTAAGGTAAATACACGGTCTTTGATAGATTATGCCTTTAATGAAAAAAAAGTAATAATCGTTTCTCCTACTACTTTTGCAGCTTATCTACAGACAGTACTTCAGGGCTTGAAGGCATTGCAGATAGAGGAATCTGCTAAAGAAATCAGGAAAAATGTTGAAAAATTACAAGCCCATATGTTGGCGTATGCTGACTATCAGAAAAAGCTGGGAAATCAGCTTTCTACAGTAACCAATACCTATAATTTTTCTAATAAAGAATTTAAAAAAATTGATAAAGATATATTGAAGATTAGTGGTCAGGGTGGAGATTTAGAGCTAGAAGATGTGGAGAGACCAAGAATTGAATAAAAAGATCCTAAGTTTGTCGAAGGAAAAAGAAAAAGAGTCTGGATTCCAGTGAGGGAATACAGACTCTTTGACAATCCTGGCGCTAGAGATAGCTCGTATCTCTGGTGTTAGGACTGCCGATTGATCAAGACAAACTTGATCGCTGGCGATAGGCGTGGCTGATCCATGAAGCCACGGATTACGCGACCGGTGACAGTAGCCACAGATATGTGAAGACCATCATCAGAGACCTCTTTGACCACAAAGGGGCCACCTTCCCTGATAAATCCAGCAGGACGATGATTGTCCTGGGCGTGGATAACCATGTCGTTGATCTGGGGTTTAGTTTTGGGAGGACTTGCGTAGGACATTCCGATTCCTTTCGTTCAGTCGGTGTTTTTGTTCCTCTGTCAGAGTCTTTTGATTCTACTCCTTTAGTAGGGGATCTAGGATACGAATTGTGAAAAAGGCAGTGCTTAGCAATTGAGTGAGACCAAGCAAGTAAGCCACTTTCAAATTCAGGGTATTCTTTCGAGCTAGTTGTCTGATGGAAGGGTCAGCTAGGTAAATAGTAGTAACAATACATATAATGAATATATATATCATATTATCCGTGATTTGATCTTTTGGAGTGGTGTTTAGTAGCCCTAGAAGCAAACCAAGTACAACTCCGTGTAAGATTATCCATTCGTCTTTAGCAATAAGTACATATAAGACAAAGACTGCTAGTAAGAGGTGGCGCCAAGCAACTATTTGATAAATATCTCCTAGACAAGCTGAAATGGTGAATATGGCTAGAAAGGTCATAAAAACCATTTGGAAAAGAAGTTTTCCCATGATCATCTCCTTGACAATGAACAAGTTTGCAAAGGAGGGGTTTTAGCCCATCTTTGCGCGAGTGAATACGATAATATAATACTTTTGAGGGTTTTTTGTCAATATAAACTATTTTAAAGCATTATTTTTTTTAAAAAAGTATTGACTTTTCTATGTTTTACATATATAATGTAGCCGCTTTTTGTTTATTATAAATTTATGTCACCACTGGAAAATAGTAAAAAAAACAAGGATAAAAATGAGTGGCTCAGACAAGGAATGATGATGTTTGCCGAATCAACCGGTTGGATTGCCTTTCCCGTCATAGGAGCTCTGTATTTGGGAAGATGGTTAGATGAAAAGCAAGGCACAGAACCATTATACTTTCTTAGTATTACGGCTGCAGCCTTTATCATTTCTTCTGTGGGAATAGGTATCACAGGAGTAAAATATATGAAACAAATTGAAAAGGAAGAAGATTTAAAGAAAAAAGACGAAAATGAGTCAAGAGATAAACAATAATTCAGATATAGATCATGCGATAGAAGCGGAAGTAATTCACGCTGAAGATATCTTGCACGAAGACGCCCTTGACGCTGGTCATGAAGGTGAGGCTCATGGCGAACACGAACACACTCTATTTGCTGAACCAGTATTTAATATTGGCGAGTTTAATATAACCAATTCACTGATTACCTCTTGGGTAGCAGTGTTTTTGATTATAATCTTGTCCTTTGTCATTCGGGCTAAAAATGCTCGACTACCTTCAAAGTTTCAGAGCTTTATGGAATTGGTGATAAATGGTGCTTTGGATATGATGGATTTGGTGACCAATGACCGAGAAAGATCCAAAAAAGTTTTTCCAGTAGTATTTTCAATTTTTATTTTTATTTTGATAAACAACTGGCTGGGTCTTATCCCTGGGATCGGATCAATCACCTATGATGGTACGGCAATTTTTCGTGGTGGTACTGCCGATTTAAATACTACTTTAGCCTTAGGATTGTTTTCTGTAGTAGCAGCCAATGTATTTGGTGTGATGGTAGTCGGTGGTTGGAATTATTTTAATAAGTTTATAAACATAAAATCTTTGATCGAGATTCCCAAGAAGATTGGTAAAGAGCCTACCATAATTTTGGTCAACCCAATAAATTTCTTTGTTGGTTTGATTGAGATTGTGTCCGAAGTAGCTAAAGTGGCCTCACTATCATTTAGGTTGTTTGGTAACGTATTTGCTGGCGAAGTTTTAATTGCTTCAATTACAGCATTGGTAGCTTACTTGGTGCCACTACCATTTATGTTTTTAGAAATTATAGTTGGTATTGTCCAAGCACTTATCTTTGCTGTACTTACTTTGGTATACTTTACCATTGCCGCTACCTCACACGAGCATTAATTTTTTGTCATTTCGACCGAAGTGGAGAAATCTATACGCCAGATCTCTCGACTGCGCTCGAGATGACATAAGTTATCAAAGTAGAAAATTTAATTAACCCAGATGTCAGGGCGACGTAAAACAATAATAAAATAAGATCGACCCGAAGCATCGGAAAGGAAAAAATAGTATGGATTTAACACTTATCGCTAAAGCAGCCGCTATCGCTATTGGTGGTTTTGCTCCAGCTCTAGCCATCGGTAAGATTGGCGCCAAGGCCATGGAATCAATTGGCCGTAACCCAGAATCAGCCGGTAAGATTTTGGTACCTATGCTTTTGGTTTCAGCTTTTGCTGAAGCTATTGCTATTTATGCATTGATTATTGCTTTTTCAATCAAATAATCCTGCAAACGGGATTCCGCTCTGCGGTGATTAATCGTTTACTCTGTCCTAGACTTCGTATCTAGGACAGGACTAAGCAATTAATAATAGTGTCATTCTGGAGGCTATAAAGTAGCCGATAGAATCTACTAATTAAATTCAGTAGACTCTATCACTGCGTTCCAGAGTGACGAATGAACAAAAATATGGAAATTTTAGAATTATTTGGTATTGATTGGAAGTTGATGTTAGCTCAGTTGATAAACTTTGCTATTGTAGTTTTGGTATTGTGGAAATTTGCTATCAAGCCCTTGACTGCAACTATGGAAAAGCGAAATAAAGAAATTGAGCAGGGTTTGTTTGACGCAGAAAAAGCCAAAGAAAAACTAGAAGAGGTTGGGAATGAAGTAAAAGCAAAACTCCAAGAAACTAAGCAAGAGGCTGCTGTTATCTTGGAAAAAGCTCGTAAACAATCTGAGGAAAATAAACAGAGCACAGTTGATAAGACCAAAGAAGAGGTAGAGGCTTTGATCAAAAAAGCTAAAATCCAGATTGATAGTGAGAAGGATTCTATGGTAGCCGAAGTCAAAGGCGAGGTTGCGCAAATGGTAGTAACGGCTCTAGAAAAGATTTTATCCGAAGGCTTGAGTAAAGATATGGATAAAAAGTATATTGATAAAGCTTTGAAAGATTTAAAATAAAATGAATCCCGTTAGAAATTCACGGGATTGAACAATTGAGTAATGAACATAGATTAAAATTTTTTTATAAAAGGTAACAAAATAAATTTCTAAAGGGATGAAAAAAGATAAGGCCAAAATTTTAGCCAGAGGTGTATACGCCGCTATGTCTGGTAAGGATGAGTCTCAAGTTGAAACTATAGTCAACAATTTTTTGGCATATCTAAAGGAGCATCATTTAAATAGCTTGATTCCACAAGTTTTGGAAGAGTTAGAAAATATTTATCTAAGCCAAAAAGGCGTAATAAAGACTACTATAAGTACCAAAGATAAATTATCTGATAAAGAGGTAAAACAAATTGTAGATTTGGTCAGTCAAAAGAGTGGTAAACAAGTTCAAGTCAAAGAAGCGGAGGATAAAGACTCATTCGGCGGTGCGGTCATCAAATATGAAGATAAGGTAATTGATTTGTCAATTAAAAAACAATTAAATAATTTAGCTAAACAATTAGCCAGTTAATTATAAAACATATGTCTTACGATTATTTAGTAAAAAGTCTACAAAAACAACTCGAGGACTTCAAAACAGACGTCAAAGAAGAATCAATCGGTGAAGTTATCGAAGTCGGTGATGGTATTGCCAAGGTATCTGGTCTATCAGACGCTATGTCTTCTGAGATGCTTGAATTTGAAACTCAGTCTGGTGAAAAGATATACGGCGTTGTCTTGAACCTAGAAGAGTATTCAGTTGGTGCTATTATTTTTGGTGCCTACGGTCATCTTAAGGAAGGCGACAAAGTCAGACGAACTCAAAGAATTTTGGAAGTTCCGGTTGGTGAAGCCGTTGTCGGCCGAGTAGTCAATTCTTTAGGTGAAGCTATCGACGGTAAAGGTGAAATCAAGTCTGATACATTTTACCCAGTAGAAAAAATTGCTCCTGGAGTTATTGCTCGTCAATCTGTCGGTGAGCCAATTGAAACTGGTATCAAAGTTATTGATTCAATCATTCCAATCGGTAAGGGACAACGGGAGTTGATTATTGGTGATCGTCAGACAGGTAAGACTGCAATTGCGATTGATGCTATCATCAATCAAAAAGGCAAAGATGTAATTTGTATTTATGTGGCTATTGGTCAAAAAGAATCAAAGATTGCTAAGATTGTTGGTAAACTAGAAGAAACTGGTGCCATGGAACATACTATCATTGTTTTGGCTGGTGCTTCTGATTCTGCTTCTATGGCCTACATTGCTCCTTATGCTGGTGTAGCTATGGGAGAATATTTTATGGATCAAGGCAAAGATGTCTTGGTGATTTATGATGATTTGTCCAAACATGCTGTGGCCTATCGCCAAATATCACTACTACTCAAACGTCCGCCTGGACGTGAGGCATATCCTGGCGATGTTTTCTATATTCACTCTAGACTATTAGAACGGGCTGCTAGGATGAGTGATGAGCTAGGCGGAGGATCAATCACTGCCTTGCCAATCATTGAAACTCAAGCTGGTGATATTTCAGCTTATATTCCAACCAACGTTATTTCAATTACTGACGGTCAGATATTTTTGGAAACAGACTTATTTTATAAAGGTGTTAGACCAGCTTTAAATGCTGGCTTATCAGTT
>CALDOH010000041.1 GCA_937912185.1 uncultured bacterium
GGAAACCGTTTACGTCTTTACCGATGGTCGTGATAGTCCTAAGTTTGCGGCCCTTAAAATTCTTGGTAATTTCAAAGGGGTTTTTAACAGTCGTCGAGTTAAAGTGGCCACGGTTATGGGTCGTTTCTATGCTATGGATCGCAAGAAGTCTTGGTCTAGGACACAGTTGGCCTATGAGGCCATGGTCCTGGGTAAGGGTCGTGCTGTTAAAACTGGTATGGAAGCAGTATCTCAGGCCTATAATCGTGGTGAGAGTGATGAGTTTATTACTCCTTCAGTGATGATGAGAAACAACAAACCAATTGGCCCAATTGGTGATAAGGACTCAGTGGTCTTTTGGAATTTGCGGTCTGATAGAGCTAGGCAACTGAGCAAATGTTTTGTTCAGAAGGACTTTGAAAAGAAAAATCCTGGATCATTCAAACTAGGTAAGATTCTCAAGGATACGCTCTTTGTAGCTTTGACTGACTTTGGTCCTGACCTGGGCAATGTATTGACAGCCTATCCAGGTGTAGATATTCCCGACACTTTACCAATGGCACTTCGTGATCTACGACAACTTTATATTGCCGAAACTGAAAAATATGCCCACGTCACTTATTTTTTTAATGGTGGTTATGCTCATTCAATGGCTGGTGAAGATTGGGTCAACATTCCCTCTAAGGATGTTGCTTCTTATGACAAAGTGCCAGAGATGAGTAATAATGAAGTTGCAAATTATGTATTAGCTGCTCTTGCAAAAAATCAATATGATTTTATAACCATCAATCTTGCTAGTCCGGATATGATCGGCCATACTGGTAATCTTGAAGCAGCTATTGAAACAGTAACTTCGGTTGATAAATTAGTAGCTAAAATAGCTAAGGCTGTTTTGAAAAAGAAAGGTACCCTGATCATCACGGCTGATCACGGCAATATTGAGGAAATGATAAATACTGAAACTGGTGAGGTGATAACTGAGCATTCTACCAACCCAGTACCTTTTATTGTAATGAATCATTTTAAGTATAAATTAAAAAAGACCGGTAAGCTGGCCAACATTGCGCCGACTATTTTAGATATTTTGGGAATAGACAAACCAAAATTAATGACATCTAAATCTTTAATTGAAAAAAAATAAAATAGATGAATCCGGTTAGAAATTCACAATGGTATACATATATTTTGTTGAGTGAAAAGGATAATAAAGTATATTCTGGATGTACGAATGATTTAAAAAATAGGTTAAAAGAACATAATTGTGGTAAAGTACTTAGTACAAAAAATAGACTACCATTTAAGTTAATATATTTTGAAAATTGTTTAAATAAGAGCGATGCTTATGCCAGAGAAAAATATTTAAAATCAGGCATGGGTAAAAGATATATAAAGAATAGATTAAAAAATTATTTTACAAAGATTAACAAGATAAATTTCTAACGGGATGAAAAGACCAAAACCAGTTGTGCTTATAATTTTAGATGGCTTCGGTATAGCACCGCCTTCAAGGGCCAATGTTATTTCATTGGCCAAGACACCAAATTTTGATAAATATGCTTCCAATTATCCAGTTATGCCGATTGCTGCCAGTGGTGAGGCAGTAGGTTTGTCTTGGGGTGAAATGGGCAATTCTCAGGTGGGTCACTTATCACTTGGCTCAGGTCTTATTCCTTATCAAAATTTGCCTCGTATTACCAAAGCAGTAACCGATGGTGATTTTTACGAAAACGAAGCTTTCCTCAAGATTTGTGAACAAGTCAAAAAAAAGGGTACTGCCCTCCATCTGATGGGTTTGGTTTCCAATGGCGGTATTCACAGCTACAATGAACACCTTTATGCTTTGGTAGATTTAGCTCATCGGCAGAAAATATCTCAAGTGTATATTCATGTATTTTTGGATGGTCGTGACACTCCTTATAATAGTGGCCTTACTTTTGTTACCAAACTACAGGATAAACTCAGAGAGATTGGAGTTGGCACTATTGCTAGTTTGGCTGGTCGTTTTTGGGCTATGGATCGTGACAATCGTTGGGATAGGACAGAACGTGCTTACCAAGCTATTGTCGGGGGTCAGTCTGATAATAAATTTGATGATCCGCTCAAGGCTATTCAAGCTTCTTATGATAAAAAAATCTATGATGAAGAGTTTGAGCCAGTAGTAATTTTAAATGACGTTGGTCAGCCTAGGGGCATAATCAAAGATGGTGATGGCGTGATATATTTTAATTTTAGATCAGATAGGGCTCGTCAATTGACTCAAGCCTTGGTAGTTCCTGGCTTTGAAAAATTTAAGCGTCAGTACTACAAAGATTTGACAATGTGTACTATGGCTGAGTATGAAAAAGACCTGCCAGTTTTAGTGGCTTTCCCACCTATGGTTATTGACATGCCGATGGCCAGAGTTCTCTCAGAGGCAGGTATGAGTCAGCTTCATATCGCTGAAACTGAAAAATATGCCCATGTTACTTATTTTTTTAATGGTGGCCAAGAGAAAATATATGATGGAGAGGATAGGGTGCTAGTGCCTTCGCCACAAGTTACATCTTATGATCAAAAGCCAGCCATGAGTGCTCGTGAAATTACTGCTAAGGTAACTCAGTTTATAAAAGAGGCCAAGTATGACTTTATAGTTATAAATTATGCCAACGCAGATATGGTTGGCCACACGGGCAATATGCAAGCTGCTATTGAGTCTATTGAGATTTTAGATCAACTAGTGTCAGAGGTAGTAGAGACTACCTTGTCTTATGATGGTGTAGTTTTGATCACAGCTGATCATGGCAATGTTGAGCAGCTTTATGACTTGCAAACTGGTGAAATCAACAAGGAGCATTCCAATGGGCCAGTACCATTGTTTATTATTGGTCGGGAGTATGCTGGCAAGAGTGTCTTGACTGGTACCACCGGTACTGACTTGAGTCATGTTACTCCAGTGGGTGTTTTGTCTGATGTAGCGCCAACTGTTTTGAAAATTATGGGAGTCAAAAAACCGCCAGCGATGACCGGCAGTTCTTTAATATAATATTTATTTAGGACCAAACACTGATGATTATTCCGGTCAATATTAGGCCGACTATTGTTCCTACAGCCACTTCAGTGTTTTTGTGGCCGAACCTTTCACCTAAAACTGGAAATTTATATTCTTTTTGATCAGGCAATTCCTTGATCAAGCGGTTGATGGCTCTACCTTGATTGCCCATATGCCAACGGATACCAGTGGCATCGCGCATAGTAAGTAGCGCTAGGATTACAGTAATAGCAAACTCAGGTGAATCAATTCCCTGATAATAACCCATGACGGTAGCCAGAGAGACAACGATAGAAGCATGAGATGAAGGCATCCCGCCATAGCTAAAAACTGACATCCAGGTCCATTTTCCCTGAGAAGCTTCAACCACCATTTTGATGATCTGGTTGAGCAACATGACGATGATTGGTATGATAAACAATTTGTATTCCATAGATAAAGATAATAATTATATACTAAGTATAGCAAAAAACAATTAAAAAACAATGAGTATTTTAGAAAGTATTTTTTTGAGTATGGTTCAGGGGGTTGCTGAATGGTTGCCGATTTCTAGTTCGGGGCACTTAGTTTTGCTTGAAAATTGGTTGAAAATAGAGGCTGGCTTGAGTTTTGATGTGTTTTTACACATTGCCAGTTTAGTGGTAATTTTGTTTTTCTTTAAAAAAGAAATCATAGAAGTATTTACTCTGGCTTTGGTCAAACGTGACCAGAAGCATCCTCGGCGCAACTGGCTTTGGTATATTGCCCTCAGTAGTGTTTTTACTGTAGCTATTGCGCTAGTACTTTATCCCAAGATGGAGTATTTCCGTCGGCCAGAAGCAGTGGCTGATTGGTTGCTTATTACCACTGCCTTAGTTTTGTCCACGCGCTTTGTCAGTTCCAAAAGAGATATTAATTGGTGGCATGCCGCTGCTCTTGGTCTAGCTCAAGGTTTTGCAGTTTTGCCTGGCTTATCTCGCTCAGGTGTGGTGATTGCCATTGCTTTGGCTATGAAGATAAAGAAAGATCAGGTTTTTGATTATGCTTTTTTAGTAGCCATTCCAGCCATTTTTGGATCCTTTATTCTCACCGCCAAAGATTTAAATTTTGAGTGGATATATTTACTTAGTTTTGTAGTAACCGTAGTGGTCAGTTATTTAGCCTTGTCATTACTCAAATTTGTAATGCAGCGCAATAAATTTTATTTATTTTTCATTTATACTTTAGCCTTATCTCTGATAATTAAATTTATTTTATGATTTATCCAGTAATATTGGCAGGAGGCACAGGTACTCGTCTGTGGCCAGTTTCAACTAGACATCGTCCCAAACAAATCAAGTCTTTGATAGGGGACAAGACATTATTGCAAACTACCTACCAACGTTTATTGGCTGGTTTTGATAAAGAAAATATTCAGGTGGTTACAGATGAAAAGATTTTACCTATTGTAAAAAAACAGATTGATATAAAAAAACAAAATGTTTTGTTGGAGCCGTTTGGGCAAGGGACGGCTATTGCTTTGGGTTTGGCAGCTATCAAGCTT
>CALDOH010000042.1 GCA_937912185.1 uncultured bacterium
GTTCATAGTTGACATTCTGTTATGCGCTTCTTCTTCAGATATACCATCTTCTATTTGTAAAAAACATGACGCTGCAGTAATCTTTCTCTGCCATGCTTCATTTAGTTCATTTTCTTGTTTTTTTTGAGGCCTATCACCCATTTCAGGTGTAAATTTCTCATTCATAAATTTTTATTAATATAATTAGTATTTATAGTTTAGCCTAATATTTATAATAAATCAAAAACCCCCATAGAACGGGGGTTAAGTAATTTAAGCCATTAATTTTCCAAATTCTTCTTTTTCAATTGTTTCTTTTTCTAGGAGGACTCCGGCTATTTTATCCATCTTGTTTTTTTGTTCTTTGATTAAGCGTAGGGCAGTTTGGAGAGCCTCATTGATATAGTTGGATATTTCTTGATCAATTGTTTCAGCGGTTTTTTCACTATAGTCACGGCGTTCATGAATCTCTCTACCCAAGAAAACCATCTCATCTTTTTGACCAAAGGTTCTAGGGCCAAGTTTTTCATCCATGCCAAATTGAGTAACGATTTTTCTAGCGGTGGCAGTGGCTCTTTGTAGATCATTGCTAGCGCCGGTAGTAACTTCACCAAAGAAGGTTTTCTCGGCGGCAAAGCCACCCAAGAGTACTGCCATGCTGTCAATAAATTCAGAGTAGCTTTGGAGTTTTTTGTCTCTCTTTGGTAGGTTGATAGTGTACCCAGCAGCCTGGCCACGGGAAATAATAGATATCTTATGAACCGGGTCGGCGTGTTTTAGATTGTGTGAGACCAAAGCGTGACCAGCCTCATGATAAGCAGTAATCTTCTTTTCTTCATCAGAGAGGATATGGCTTTTTCTTTCTCGTCCAAGTAGTACTCGTTCAATTGAGTCGAGAACTGCTAGGGAGCCAATGTTTTTCTTATTAGCCTTAGCTTCTAGGATAGCAGCCTCATTGAGGAGGTTGGCTAAATCAGCACCAGAAAAACCAGGAGTTCTTTGAGCGACTAGATTAAGGTCAACATCTTTTTCTAGTGGTTTATCTTGAGCGTGAATTTTAAGGATTGCCTCTCGGTCTTTGATGTCTGGCAAGTCTATTACTACCTGACGGTCAAATCTACCAGGACGAAGCAGGGCTGGGTCCAAGACGTCGGGTCGATTGGTAGCCGCAATGACAATAACATTGGTTTGATTGTCAAAGCCATCCATTTCAACCAAGATTTGGTTGAGGGTTTGTTCTCGCTCGTCGTGTGAGCCACCGAGGCCAGCACCACGTTGACGACCAACAGCATCAATTTCATCTATAAAGATAAGGCAAGGAGAAGCCTTTTTAGCTTTTTTGAACAAATCTCTGACTCTAGAGGCACCAACACCGACAAACATTTCGACAAATTCAGAACCAGAGATATGGAAAAATGGAACCTTGGCTTCGCCAGAAACAGCGCGAGCGAGTAGTGTCTTACCGGTACCAGGAGCACCAAGTAGCAAAACGCCTCTAGGAATCTTGGCTCCCATGGAAGTAAATTTTTTGGGTTGTTTGAGGAATTCAACAATTTCTTTCAGGTCTTCTTTGGCCTCATAGGCACCAGCTACGTCTTTGAAGGTGACTTTCTTTCTTTTGTCATCAGCTAACTTAGCTCCAGATTGACCAAAAGTCATAGCTCGATTATTGACGCCCTGAACTTGTCGCATCATAAACCAGATCAAACCAATGATAAATAGTGCAGGGATGATAAACGGCAAGATAGTCATAAACATGCCACCATCTGGCTCTTCGCCGACAGTAATATCAATAGCTGATATTTTCTCTGTTGGTACATCGTAGTTTTTCAATAATTCAGTCAAAGACTCACTAGCTTCTTTTTTACTAGCTTCCTTGTTGTCATCTTGAAGGGTGATAGTTAATTCACTACCATTTACTAAGATGCTTTTTACTTGGTCATCTTTTACTTGCTGGACAACCTTAGCTAAACTAACCTCAGTAGTAGTTTCTTTTTGGCTACTAAAAAAGCCAAGAATTGTTGAAACAACTGCTAGAATTAGAAAAAATATAAGAAAGTTTTTTAGTATATTCTTCATATAGTTATCTTATTTTTATTTTAATGCCAAAGGGATAAAAGAGCAAATTATTTCTTTTCTTCTTTCTTCTCATCCTTGGCTTTGTCTTTAGTTTCTTTGGCTGATTCTATTTCTTCTTTCTTCTCATCCTTGGCTTCAGCCGGGTCTTCTTTTTTAGTCTCATTATTTTCAGCCTCTTTAGCGGCCTTTTCCTTGGCAAGTTTTTCTTTCTTGTCTTGATTGGCTTTTAAAGATAAACCTAGACGATGATTTTTGGCATCAATAGTTAGGATAACAAAATCATAATCCTTATCTGCTTGGACGACGTTGTCCATATTATTGATCTTTTTGTCACTTAACTCTGAGATATGAACTAGTCCATGAATGTCCTTGTCTAATTCAACAAAAGCACCAAAAGGATTTACCTTGAGTACTTTACCACGAACCTTTTGTCCAACTTTATATTTTTGAGCGACCTCAACCCAGGGGTCGGTCTTTAGTTTTTTGGTAGATAATGAAATCTTAGTATTTTCGATTTCAATAATTTCAGCATCAACTATATCGCCAACCTTGATTACATCACGAGGATCATCAATTCTCTGCCAAGCTAGTTCTGAAATATGGACCAATCCTTCTAGATTGTCACCAAATTCAACGAAAGCACCAAAATCGACCACACCAGTGACCTTACCTTTGACCTTTTGTCCAACTTTATATTTAGAAATAACTTTTTTCTGTTTGTCATTCCAAGCAGCCTTTTCTGAAACAATCAATTTCTCGTCTTTTTCATCGACGTCAATGATCTTTGTTTTTAGAATTTGATTGACAAAGCTTTTTAGGTGACCCAAAATTTTATTTTTGTCACCGCCCTCAATACGAGGATAATGTTCGATAGTTAACTGTGATACTGGTAAAAAGCCGATTACATTACCAAGTTTTATCATTAGGCCACCTTTATTGGCATCAATTACTTTGGATTCAACAATCTCTCCTTCTTTATAGAGTTTTTCTAGATGGTCCCAAGCTTTTTTGTGTCCAGCTTCACGTAGAGATAGCTCCATGTAACCATTTTCATTGTCGAGTCCGATTACAGTAGCTGCAGCCTTATCACCTTTTTTTAAATTAGAGAATTCTTCTGATTCGTCGTAGATTTCGCGGCCACGGATTATACCAGTGGTTATGCCAGCTAGATCTATGTAAATTTCGTTTTTTGAGATACTGATAACAATACCTTCTACCAAATCGCCAACCTTAGGGATAGTAACTGCGCCCTCTCTTTGTAGCAATTCGTCCATTGGATTATTGCTAATAGTGTCTTGTGTTAGAGTTGTCATTTAATTATTAGATTTTAACCCCCCCCATATAAGGGATGAGTCCCTAAAATGTTAACTTTTAGGGTGAATTGATTGATTATATAGCCGCCTTAAATTACCATAAATTAAAAAATAAATCAAGACCCCTAAGGGAGCTGTGCTTAGTCCGAAAAATAAGCAATTTTAAGCCCATTTTTAGGGGCTTTTTTGCTTTACTTTCCGCCTATTTTATGCTAAAATTTAGCTGTTTAAAGACTAGTAAAAAATGTAAAAAATATGACAATTTCATGGCACGGATTTAATTATTTTAAGATCAAAAACACCGATCATTCCTTGATTTTTAACCCTTATAGCTTAGAAAAGGGTGGAAAAGTGCCCAAAGCCAAGGCTGATGTGATTTTAATTACTGATAAAAGTCAAAGTAATAAGGTTAAATATGACAAAGACACTTTTGTGCTTGATTCGCCTGGTGAGTGTGAAGTCCATGGTATTTTTATTTATGGTCACGAAGTTTCTGGACAATTGATTTATCAGGTAACCATAGAAGATATAAAGATTGTTTTTATGGGTGAGTTTGGTCATCAAGAATTATCCAATGGTGACATGGACTTTATAAAGGCAACCGATATTTTGATTGTACCAGTTGGTGGAGGAGACTTAGCCACCGCTAAAGAAGCTAATAAAATTATTAGCCATCTAGAACCGAGAATAGTTATTCCTAGTTGCCATAAATCTGGGTCTGGAAAATTAAATTTAGATAAGGTGGATGATTTTGTTAAAGAGTTTGGTGTTAATCCAGAAGAAATGGATAAGCTGAAATTAAAAAAGAAAGATCTACCACAAGAAGAAGTTAAATTGATAGTTTTAAAACCACAATAATGATTTTTTTAGGCAACAACTCGATGAAAACTCTTGTGTTGTTTGTCCTGGTGCTAGTTATAGGAGGGGGAATTTTTTTTAAGTGGTTTAAGATAGCTCCAATTGAGCAAAGTGACGTGGAAACAAATAATATCTGGCAAGACATAGGAACTAGGTTTGGTGAAGCTTGGCAAAGTATAGCTGCCGAGATTGATCTTAATAAGTTTGAAAGCAAGCAGACTTGGGAAGAATTTCAACGTCAAAATCAAGAAGAGCAATTTATTCAAGATGTAAAAAGCTATTTAGCAGAGCATAGTACTTCTACTTACAGCACCTCGACTGATCAAAGTCAAGATGAGGGAGTGAGCGGAGAAGATACTGATAATAGATAATATATGCCGAAGAAAAAAAGAAGTGTACCAAAAAGGATTATTTCCAAAAAGACAAATAAGTCAGGCTCAAAGAGTCTGAGTGAAGAAGAGAAACAAGAGGGAGCTGTAGTCATTGCAAATAATGAAGGTAGAACAGAACCACTATCTATTGTTTCAGAAATGCAAAGCTCATATATAGATTATGCTATGAGCGTAATTGTTTCTCGAGCATTACCAGATGTCCGAGATGGTCTCAAGCCAGTCCATCGTCGTATTTTGTATGCGATGTGGAGTATTGGCCTTAGACATACAGCCAAGTTTAGAAAATCAGCGACTGTAGTCGGTGAGGTTTTGGGTAAATATCATCCTCATGGTGACACAGCGGTTTACGATTCTATGGTTAGGATGGCTCAGGATTTTGCCATGCGTTATCCTTTGGTGCATGGTCAAGGTAACTTTGGTTCTATGGATGGGGATAGTGCAGCTGCTATGCGTTATACTGAGGCAAAACTGCACTCCTTAGCTGAAGAATTAATGTTTGATATTGATAAAAATACTGTTGATTTTGTACCAAACTATGATGGCTCACACAAAGAGCCTCGGGTAATGCCGGCCAAGCTACCAAATCTCTTGCTTAATGGGACTACTGGTATTGCGGTTGGTATGGCCACCAATATTCCGCCACATAATTTAGGAGAGTTGATTGATGCTATCAATCTTTTGATTGAAAAACCAGAGTCCACCATCGATGATCTAATGACCTATATCAAGGGGCCAGATTTTCCTACCGGTGGTGTGATTTATAATATTGAAGATATAAAAACAGCCTACGCCACTGGTCGTGGCGGTATTGCCATGCGTGGTGAAGCTGAAATTCTTGAAGAAAAGCCAGGTCAATTTACCATTATAGTATCTTCTGTTCCTTACCAGGTTAATAAGGCTAATCTCTTGGAAAAAATAGCTTTCTTGGTAAAAGATAAAAAATTAGAAGGTATCAAGGATCTAAGAGACGAGTCTGATAAGGATGGTGTTAGAATTGTAGTTGAACTCAAGAAAGATTCTTATCCAAATAAGATTTTAAATAATATCTATAAGCACACTCAACTTCAAGAAAAATTTCATGTAAACATGTTGGCTTTAATTGATGGTATTCAGCCTAGGGTGCTTAACCTCAAAACCATTTTAGAAGAATATATTAAACATCGTCAGGTAGTAGTAGTCCGTCGAACTCAATTTGATCTAGAAAAAGCCAAAGACAGAGCGCATATATTAGAAGGTTTGAAAAAAGCTCTAGACAAGATTGACGCTATTATCAAGACCATCAAAGCCTCCAAAGACAAAGAGGTGGCTAGGGTAAATTTAATGAAGCAGTTTAAATTGACCGAAAGGCAGGCCGTGGCTATTTTGGAAATGAAGTTACAATCCTTGGCTAATTTAGAAAGACTCAAGATTGAAGATGAGCTCAAGGAAAAACAAAAATTAATTAAAGCGCTAGAGGCAATCTTGAATAGCAAGAAAAGAGTTTTCAGCATTATTCAAGACGAGCTCAAGGGACTTAGAGACAAATTTGCTGACGAAAGGCGCACCAAGGTAGTAAAAACAGCTATTGGTCAAATGTCAGTTAAGGACTTGATTCCAAATGAGTCAGCAGTTATCACCATGACTCATGATGGTTACATCAAACGTCTTTCTCCAGAAACCTTCCGTACTCAAGGCCGTGGTGGTAAGGGTGTTATGGGCTTAACTACCAAAGAGCAGGATGATGTGCAGATCTTTATGTCTACTAGCACTCATGCTAACCTGCTGTTCTTTACTACCAAAGGACGAGTCTTCCAACTCAAGGCTTATGAGGTACCACAGCAATCACGCACTTCTAAAGGACAAAATATAGTTAACTTTTTACAATTAGCGCCAGAGGAAAACATATCCAGTATTTTACAAAGTGAAGATTTTAACGTCTTTAAATATTTTGTAATGGTAACCAGGGGTGGTGTGATCAAGCGTGTAGAAGTAAACCAATTGGAAAATGTTCGTCGCTCAGGTTTGATTGTAATTAAACTTAAAAAAGACGACGTTCTTGATTGGGTCAGACCATCTAGTGGCAAAGATGATATTATGTTAGTGACGGTAAATGGTCAGTCCATCCGTTTTAAAGAAAAAAATGTTAGAGTTATGGGCCGATCAGCCGCTGGTGTCAGGGGTCTTAGATTAAAGAAAGATGACCAGGTAGTGGGTGTAGACATCATTCCTGATGGTCAGCCAGGTAAAGATGAACAACTCCTAGTTGTTACTCAAAATGGTTTTGGCAAACGGACATCCTTGAGTGCTTATAAGGTACAGGGGCGTGGTGGTAGTGGCATCAAGACTGCCCAAGTCACTGCCAAGACTGGTAGCGTGGCCTCAGCCAAGATTGTCAGTGTCAATATGGAAGGTGAAGACATAATTATTATTTCTCGCAAGGGACAAGTAATTAGGTTGCCGATTAAAGCAGTTAACATTTTGGGTCGATCTACTCAGGGTGTTAGATTGATGCGATTTAAAGACAAGGAAGACTTAGTGTCATCAGTAACATTTATATAAAATTCAACCCCCGCCAAGCGGGGGTTGTTTAAACCATATATTAGTGATATTTTTTATAATATGGAAGATGATAGAGTAATATCAGCCAAAGAAAGTAAAGATGATCGATCTTGGGATTTGACTTTGCGACCACAAAGCCTAGATGATTATATTGGTCAGCAGCAGGTCAAGACCAATTTGGATGTGGTAATGAAAGCTGCTAAACAAAGAAAAGAATCCTTAGACCACGTTCTTTTATTTGGCCCACCAGGTTTGGGTAAAACTACTCTAGCGCATATTATCTCCAAAGAAATGGGAGCAGGTATAAAAGTTACTTCTGGCCCCGCTATTTCCAAGGCTGGTGATTTAGCAGCTATTATTACCAATCTTCAAGATGGTGATGTTTTGTTTATAGATGAAATCCATAGGCTCAATAAAACTATTGAAGAAATATTATATCCAGCTATGGAGGATTTTGCCTTGGATATTATTTTAGGCAAAGGTCCATCAGCTCAGATACTTCGTCTTGATTTACCGAAGTTTACTTTAATTGGCGCTACTACTAGATACAACCTTATTTCTTCACCACTTAGAGATCGTTTTGGAGTGACTTTTAGGTTGGATTTTTACAATCCCGATGAAATAGCACAAATTGTCAGACGATCAGCTGATATTTTATCTGTGCCAATTGCTCAGGAGGCCGGCCAGGAAATTGCCGGTCGTTCACGAGCTACTCCTCGAATTGCCAATCGGATTTTAAAGCGTGTCAGAGACTATGCCCAAGTAAAAGCAGATGGCAAAATATCTCATGAGATTACTAGGCGGGCTTTGGATATGATGGCTGTTGATAAATACGGTTTGGATGATCTTGATCGTCGTTTGCTTCGGGCCTTGGTAGAAAATTTTTCTGGTGGTCCGGTTGGTATTGGAACTTTAGCGGCCGCTGTTCAAGAAGAAGCTGGCACGATTGAAGAAATTTTTGAACCATACCTAATGCAACTTGGTTTTCTAGCCAGAACTTCTAAAGGTAGGATTGCGACCGACAAGACCTATGAGTATTTGGGTATAGCTAGAGATAGTAAAAATAAATTATTTTAATCTCGTGTGATTAGCAGAAAAATAAAATTTAATATAACCAGCCTTTTATTTATTTTAATAGCTGGTTTATTTTTTACTGTGATTATTCTAAAGCCTTCTTGGCAAATAGGAGGTGATGGTTTTGGTTATTATTCCTATATACGCTCGTTTCTTTTTGATGGAGATTTTGTTTTGCAAAATGAATTTGCTTTATTTGATAGTTTGTACGAGCATACTACTTTGCAAGGATGGCAAACTCCAGTTGGTCAGATTGGAAACCCTTTTGCTATTGGTGCAGCTATACTATGGAGTCCATTTGTGATTGTAGCTAAAGCACTTACTTCTATTTGGCAATTTAACGATCAATATAGCCTCGCTGGTTTTAACCCTCCTTTTCAAATAGCTATTGTCCTTGGTACTTGGTTTTATTTTTTATCGGGTATTGTTTTAATATTTAAAACTTTAAATAAACTAATAAATAAAAAATATACTTGGCTTGGTATATTGGCCGCTATTACTTTATCGCCAGCTCCATTTTATTTGATTTATGAGCCTAGTATGGCTCACGGGCTAACTGTGTTTACTACGGCTTGGTTATTCTATTTGTCTATCAACATACACAAGTCTTCGGATTTTAAATTAAAAGACTTTATCTTATTAGGCCTATCGCTAGGTTTAATGTTTTTAGTACGTTGGCAAGACATTTTATTTGCTATTGTTCCAGCCACTATTATTTTTTATAAAGTTTATAAACAAAAAAAAGTTGAAATCAAATTAATAATTACAGCGCTATTATTTTTTATAATATCTATTATTCCTCAA
>CALDOH010000043.1 GCA_937912185.1 uncultured bacterium
GTGTCGCCTTCTTTGTGGGGAGTTTGTGGCAAAAATTTACCAGGCATCACGTGCACATCTATATCTTTGGTCTGTCCAGTCAAAGCCCCTTTGCTTGGACCTTGATTAGAGGCACTTAGTTGGCTCTGATTATTGTTTAAATTCTGTGCTGACGAATCTTTGTTTTCAAACATATTATAAAATATCTAGATTAATTATTCGGAAAATAAAAATTATCTAACATATATTGGAATATACCCAAATAAACTCCACCTGAAAATTCTCTACCCTCATAAGCCAAGGTGTAAACTCTACCCTCGCTCATTTCATTTTCTGGGGGTAAATAAGCCATGACCCTACCTTTGTTCCTACTACGGTAAGCTGGTTTTCCATTCAAAGTATAGTCTTCCCAAGTAAACTCCGTTGGCAAAATATTTTTGAACTCCTCTTGACTTCCATAGTCCACTTTGATCACTCTCACGCTTATATATTCTGCGCTACCAACATTTGGCAAAAAATCAACCGAAGTATAAAATACAGGTTCTTCTTTTTTATCATAAATGTCCACCCAATTATCCGGCTGAGCAATTGAATAACCAAACTCTTGTTCTACATAGGTGATATATTCAACATCCCCAGAAACATTATCTAGGCTTCCAGTACCTAGAGGATCGTAGCCATTTATTACTTCCTCACCATCACTATAACCATCACCATCACTATCAGTCTCAAATGGATTGGTGAACCACACCTTTATCTCACTATAGTCCGAGAGCCCATCGCCATCTGTGTCTGCTTTGGTTGGGTCTGTCTTGAAACTTTTGACTTCCTCTCTATCAAACAAGCCATCATTGTCAGTGTCTGTTTCCAGAGGATCTGTACCCAAACGTCTTTCCTCGGCATTACTCAAACCATCAGAATCGTCATCTAGGTCATCGTCTGTTGGTGTTGGAGTTTCGTTGGTATTTTCGTTTACTACAGTTGAATTTTTATTTTCCATCACTACCTTGTCGCCACCAGAATCTCTAAAAAAGAAATAATAAATAGCAAAAGAAACAGTGGCTACCATTATGATAGCTATCAAAATAATAAAGATTTTTTTGAGTCCTCCCCCACTACTAGCCACTGACATATCGGCTGGCGGCATAGGTCCACTAGGCTGTGACGGCATATTGACTGGAGTACTGGGCCGAGCTACTGCTTCAGGAGCCTTGGTTTGCCCTACTGGCTTAACTAGGCCTGACTGAATAGCGCTAGGCTTATCCAGAGTATCTGAAACTGGAGCTGGATCAGTAGAAGAAAACATATCATCGATAGCTGACTTAGTCGGAGCCACACTTTGACCTGTGCTATTTGGTGAAACAGGCGAAGTACCCACTTGATTTTGATCTTGTTTTAAATCATCAAACATAAAAAAATAAAAAAATTAATAATCAGGCACCCGCTCCCATTTCGGTGATACAACCCTCCTTGTACTCAAATAAAGGTATTTGCTCACAAAGAGAACTATCGTTTTGACTGAAAGCTTGGTTGGTATAAATAATACTTTTACAAATATCTGATATACCATTATTGACTACCACATCAACATCACAATAAGCAACATCTGTTTCGTTGCTGAAAACACCTCTAATACACTGATTTTTACTATCCTCGTTTAAGTCTAAACAAAGCAAAATGTTTTTATCTTTCTGTGCCTTAAACTTGGTCAGATCATTTTGACAGTCTTCCCTGATATCCTGATTATCAATAGAAGCACAAAGCCCTAGGTCATCATCTTTAAAAGCCATGTTTCTATAGCAAACATCTTTCTTGGAGCCTGAAACTTGGTCGCAAAGCTCAGCTTTTCCTAAAATACTAACTTGTCTTATCTTAACAGTATTTAAACAATCATTTTTCTCCTGCTCTGTTTCTTTCCTCCCACAGATATTATTTAGCTTACTTAGGGCAAGATAATTGTCGCTACGCTGAAGTAAAAATAAATCTTCGTCTGATAAATTTTTCAGAAAGGGCACCTCTAAATAATTATCTGTTACCTGAGTGACTACTGGCTCATCTGACCCACTAGAACTAGTATTGGCATTGTTGCCAGCTGGCAAGGAGGTATTGGTATTGGAATCCCGACCCCATTGAACTGGGAAACTATCTGAAGGCCAATATTTATAAGCAAAGAATCCGCCAAGCAAAACTACTACCAAAACTATAGTAATAACAATTATCAATTTTTTATCCATATATTTCATATATTAATTTAATCACACCAGGCACAATTATCCCATGAACAGAATGAATACCTTGGATTTGATAATCTCAAGAAGGCAGCTGGATTACCAGAGAAACTAGCTTCTAATTCAAATACATTATCGTCTGGAGCATAAGGATCAGTACAATCTACGCCACCACCACGAGTATCTATATAGTAAGTGCCGTTTGAAATAACGCTAGTTGGCGGTGAAGGACCACCAGTAAGATAACTTAATTGAAGTTCAACTGTATTAACTGGGATGGAGCCTGAAATCTCGTTATACATACCAGTTACATCAGCGCCATAGTAGAAATAGTTTGTTTCCAAGGATGCTGGAGTCCAACGACATTCTACATACTCACCACCATCCATAGCACCAGGAGCATAACAATCTGCATCCACTTCCGGATCACACTGTTCGTAGGTATGCCTACTTGTGGCAACCGATGAAACAGAATGACAATTTTGATTTTGATGATCTATACCACCGCACTGTCCAGCTGTACCAGTACCTGTGCCAGTGTAAGTACAGTAGTCTGTAGCTGAAGAAATACTATTCAAGAACCCTCTTAGGCCAGTATTTGTGGTCATAGCAACGGTAAATATTTTACCCATAACGCCGACCACTGGGTCATATTTTATAAGTTCGGCTTGAGCTATCGGAGGAGAAGAGGCACTACCACCATCAGTCATAAATATAACTATACTATTCTCAAATGACTCGGCGGCTAATAGCTGTCTAGCTCTAGCCAATCCAACTTCATGGTTAGTCGAGCCATTATCAGAATAAGCATTAACTTTTGCCTTCAAAAAATCTATATTATCAGCGATATTCAAAAATCCAGTATCTAAACCTTGTGGGTTGATCGCGCCGTCATAGGTAACCAAGGCTACCATAGCGCCCGGATTTCTATCCAAGATAGTATCCAGCGCATTGCCCGTACCAGCAATAGCTGTTCTAAGTGCGGCTACATTAGCACCAGCCATACTTCCTGAAAGGTCACTGACAAACACTATACCCGCATAACTTTCATTGTTTTCTATAGTCACATCCACTGCTACTGGTCCTGATGCACGACACTTACGTAAATTAAGGAAAGTGCTATCACCAGAGTAAAGATCAATAGTTGGTGCATTGTCAAACAACAAACCTTCTGATACATCAAGAGTAGAGGCGCCAATCAACATATCTTGAATTGGGTCATCATCTATTGCTCCTGAGCATGCTGGAAAAGAAACATCTTCTCTGATATAACAAGTCCACTGACAATTATTGGTACAGACATTGGTATCTACATTATCAAAATCATCACATGACTCTGGCAGACCACAGTTCATGTCTAATAATAATTGAGAATTGCCATTACTATCAAAAGTGTAACCATCACCACACCAGCCACCGCCTATATCACAAGCACCTATTACTGCTCCCGTTTCTGGATCAGTATCAGTTCCATCACTACAGATGTACTGCCAGCCCGAATCACTCTGAATCGGAGAAGGGATAGGGTAGCTGTCCCAATCACATAATTCTGGCTGGTAAAAACCACTTGGTGGTCCAGCAGCTGGATAAGGTGGCATACTATCTCCACAGAAGCCGGCAAAAGTTTGACAAGTAACAGGATTACATAAATATTGGTGGTTAATATCGGTCGCATTTTCAGGATCTGGCACTACCCAAGAGCTTGGCTCACAAGTTTCATAAAAAACACAGTTTCCACCAGGCAAACAAATAGTAGGGTCATCAGCACAATTTACACTAGGATCATTGTCACAATAAGCATCTACAACTCCATCACCACACTCACCACCATAGAGCACTCCGACAGTACATGATATTTGGCAATTATTACAATAAGCACTACCACCACTACAATCCCAACCAGCTAATCCATCAGGCATGCCTGAGGCATCGCATTGTTCTTTAGTAGGGTCCCAATAACCATCACCACAAGGAGCAGCTAGCATACCACTAGTAGGGCAAAGTGGCTGACAAAGATTAGCATCACAATTTGGTACTTCAAAAGTAGCGGTATCTGGATAATAACAAGTATATAATCCATCAAAGGCAGCACCGTCACAACTCTCATAAGGCACGTCTATATTGGCATTGCCACAATAACCACCACAGTCAGCTGCTGTCAAAGCTGGATTTGGAGTATACCAAGTACACTCGTCTGGTGTACCAGGTATATGACAACCACCCAGTCGCTCATTCCACCAATTGCCAGCACCCACAGTAGCATCACAAAGCTCTCTAAAATTACCATCGCACTCCTCTAAACCATCTGGTAAGCCATTTCCGCAAAGAGGCGTAGTAACAGGCCCTGGAGAATATGTAGTGGCATTACACTTTAAGTCTAAGGTAGAGTCTACGTGAGGTATATTGATTACACCTGTTCCGGCAAAAGTAGTTGTATTTATCAAAAAGTTTCTAAAAGTTACTGCTCCATATGGAGAATCATCGTATTCAAAGTTTGCACCAATAAAATAATTTCTACCGTCAGATGGGGCATCATCATAAAAATAAACCAATGAATCAAGCGGACAAGTAAATATTTGATCTACTTCGTTCCAACAAGTATTAGGATCAGCGGGACCGCCAGGCATAGTATCATCTGGACAACCATTAAATAGACCAATTGGATCTTCTGGTAAAGCGTCTACGCTCAAAAGATTTGGGAAATTTGTACCCCAAGACTCTGGCCAATTGCTAGTAGATAGACCATTTACAAAAGACCCTGATTCTAAAATTGGATAAAGGGGTATACAAGAACCACCAACTGAAGCACAATCGGAATCACTATAACAAGATCTTTCTGGGGCAGTATCACAAGCTTTGTGTGACTGACCATAGGCTTCGATTGCATCACTTACATGTATCAAATCCGCCAAGCGCCTAGTATCGCGCCTTAATTTTAATCCACGAGAATTACATTCTTCGCCAATTGGACAATCAAAATCACTAGAACACATTGTATCGACAGTAAGAGAGCAGGTATTATTTTGCTGATCAACATTTACATTCAGCTTCATGTTTTCTATCATCTCATTATAAATCTGTATAGTATTTGGACTGGCTCCAATATTGTGGGCAATAATATAAACATTAGTCCAGAGTTGGTTAACACCACCAGCCCTAACATTAGTAGCCGCTATATAAGTAGTATTTCCTACCTGAAGAGCTTCATAACCATCTACTTGCATCAAAGTGCCAGCCACCTCTGGATTTGGGGCAAATTGTTGATACCAATCACTGACTGATAAATGATAAATGTTATTCATTACTCTAATACCAATCAAATCCCAACTTGGCTCTTCGGCGGTAGCCATTTGAGAAATAGCACCAGAGGCTGAAGGACTCCAATAACCAGTTACTTCTGGACACGGAGGAAGGCCACTAGTACCAGCATAGAAAGACCAGCCCCGATATTCATACTCTACACCAGCTACTACTGTAGTATCATCATAATCAGTGGGGACAATACCGTTTGCCAAATTGCCCCAAAGAGTTTCACCAACTATCCTACGCTGAAGTCTATAGTATGTGGGCACCGGTCCAGTTGCTGGTCTTTGCCAATCTAGCTCTATATGAGTATCATCATAAGACGCTATATGCATATTTGCTGGCGACATAGGTGTACAAGCAAGAATTATAGCTCCAGCGTCAGCTTTTGGAATACCAAAGACATCTCTGGCTATTTCATGATACCACTTATCTTCATCAACTAAATTATCATTTTTATTACTATTATTTTTATAAGCCAAAGTGCCAAAAGCAGCATCTGCTAAGTTACTACCAGCAGCCGAAATTGGAGAGTAGATTAAAAATATATGTTCACCCTGAGGTAAAACTCCATCAGGAGTTGGGTTGGTTGGTCCAGTTGCTGGATTGATATATGGCAAAATTTCTGCCCCCTCTACACCAGAATCCTGACAATAAAAAGTAGAATAATTATAAGAATTTGAAGAAGGTGTCCAAGGGAAACTAGAATAACTAGGCCATGGATTTTCACATATAAATAAGTCAATTCTAGCATTAGAATTGGCCGTACCCAAGACAGCCGGATCAGAATCAGAAACAGTCACTGTCAAGATCTCTGTTCCGTTTTGGTTGGTAGCAGTACCCTCTATTTGATTGGAGACTGTCGTCACTGCTGGAACACCTGTGATAAGACCTTCTTGTATTGACCAATCGTGTTGATCAACAACTAATTCTTCACCACGAATATCATAGGTATGAGCTGTATAAGCATGCTGATTACCACTAGCACCACTTATATCACCCCAACAACCACTAGTAGCAGAACAAGTAAAGGTATCAGCTGCCGGCTCAAGCACAGTGTGACTAATGGCGCAAAGCTCTGCCCCAGTGTCAAAGGCCCAACTAAAACCATCTGGGCCTCCACCATCAATATCATAATTAATGGCCGTTGCATCAAGGTCCATACCATATGTACTCAAAACACCACTAGGGCCTCCATATATCATAGCCCTATGAGTAGTGCTAGTAGCCATAAAGCCAGCTAGACGCAAAGACGCGGTAGTATCTTCTAAGAAAGTATCATTTTCAAAAACAATATTGTCCAAAGGTAATTCACACCACCAAGATCCATTAAACACACAGGTCATACCAGAGATATCTACTGGACTCTCTTGATATAATTTAAAGTTATCGAAAACGCTAGTTCTTTCCATAAGCTCGGTAAAGCTGGCTGATACCATACCATTGGGACAAGCGCCAGGACCAAGTGGTTGTGGATTGTAGACGCCAGGATTGGCACGTGTATTTACAGTAATATTACTACTATCAGTAAAAGCAAATCCTCCCTGATTGGCGTGAGCATTTATAAAAGTAGTACCAACACTAAGAGCAGTAGCTGTATTACTTGGCGCATTTATACTTGGAATAGAAGCTATAGCGCCAGCACTAGAATCCCAAGACCAGGCACAATCATAAGTTGGGTTAGCATTTGCTACACAAGAAAGTTGCTGCCCAGTTGCCGAACAAGCATCGGGGCCAGAGCGACCATTGGCATGGAATTGTGCTGTATCACCAATGTAGACACTAGCTGAAGCCGGAGCGAGGTCAACAGTCTCAATGAGACAAGGAGCATCACCTACCCCAAAAGTTGTCTCAAGACCATTTACTATAGTAGTGCCGTATATATCTTGAACAGCCGGACTGACAAAAAATCGATACTCAGCAAATGGTATGTATGGTATAGGTGCGCCACCGCCAGCAGTCAAATAATAACGATGTGGATCACCCGGAAGCGCTGGTGGAACATAAGAACCACTACCAATCTCATTGGCAGCATACAAGCTACAGTCGGGGTTTAGGCATCTATTAACTTGTAAAAATACTGGGTCAAAAAATGCTGGAGCTAATTGATTGTTAAAATCAACATAGGTCAAAGCATTGGTACAGGCTGCACCACAATTTGGAGCATAACCAGTAAGCCTCATTGGTCCAGAAATAACCGTTACATTTGATGGTGGACTGACGTGTCCGGCGCCTTGATTGGCAGTTGATCTAATATTGGCCGTACCAACATCATTGGCGCTGGCCGTATTCATTGGATCATCAATATTTGGTATAGAAGCAATAGGGGCATTATCAGACGCCCAGGACCAAGAGCAATCAAAACTAGGATTTGCATCAGCTATACAGGCCAAAGGCATACCAGTTGGGTAGCAAATACCTGGTGCAGAATAAGCCACAGACCGATAGGGTATACTAGTACCTAAAAAAGCTACTGGAGCAACTGGATTGATAGCTACATGATCGATATAACAATTATTCAAACCCACTCCGAATGTCCAAGAAGCCAGAGGGTCTGGACCCATAGTAGCACCTAGAGTATTTTCTATATTTTGGTCTACCTCAACTATATAATATTCATCTACTGTCAAAGGATTGTGTGGTATCTCAACTGTCCAATAATTTTGCCCCGTTGAAGGGTGTACAAATGGTCCAGCTTGATAACTAGCGTCCATAGTATTATCAACCAAATTGTTGCTAGTATCTGGAGTAGCACAAGCTGAGTCAGCACCACAAGAATAAATAGAGAAATTACCATCGTTGACAAAACCCCCCGCTATCTCGGCATCAAAATCAACCCAGATAAGACCGTTGAGACAGGCATTATCACAAATTGGCCCTCGATCGATGATAGATAAGGCTGATTCAGTAGTAAAAGTCCAGCCATAATGACATTCATTTTTGACCGGGCCGCAAGTATCAGCACAATAATTTGCGCCAAAAGAATCTGTACAACAAGTTGTATAGCCTAGAGGTGTACAATCAATATTGGCACTACAACTACCAATATTAAAAGTGATTGGATTTGATGGTAGTGGATCTACATCGTTATAAACAACCACTGGACCAGACTGAGCGCCAGCTGGTACTGGTAAATTCAAAACTTGAGTATTATTCCAAGCCGCCCAAGTACCAGCAGTAGAAACACCATTATAAAATTCTACATCTCCATTTACACCTGGGGCTAGACCAAAATTATCACCAAAGGCACTAATATTCATAGCTTCGGGACCATTGGTCGGCACTAAAGCACAAAGGCCAGGTCCTGGTAGACCGGCTGTCTTGGTAAATAGATAATTATTACTATACTGACTATCTGCTCTTTCTACCCTGACCTGAAAAGCTCCTGTAGCTCCACCAGCGTCTGGTACTTTGGCGATTATACTATCATGACGCCAAACATTGTTTCGGCATTGAGCTGGGAAATTAAAATCTGCACTATAGTCAGTTCCGTTATTAAACACTACATCGCCAGGCACTGGTCCAAAATTGGCACCAGAAATTGTGATGTATTGACCCGCTGGGCCAGAGTCTCTAAAAATTTCATTTATAAGAGGCGCGCCACTGGTCCCTGGTAAAACCGTAAAAGGATAAGGATTACTTGTTTCTCCATTTCTATAAGTAATGCCTAAAGCACCAAGTACGTTTGGTACCTCGGTCTCAATCTCAGCTATACCAGCAGCATTAGATACTGGACTGATAAAGTCTCCAAAATAAGTATCACCCATCGTGGTCTGTAAACCTAGACCCCACAAATAAGCTGTATCACCAAAATATCCTTGAGGTTTTGGTATTAAGCCAGCTAGATCCTCGGTCACTGCACAAAGACCAGGTCTAGTAACACCGTTGACTGTAAAAGGATAGGGGTTACTATTTTGGCCACCTCCAGTGGTCACAGTAACATTTCCAGTACTGGCCCCCGGTGGAACTAAAATCAATATATAATTGTCATTCCAAAAACCCGAACACTGAGGACTGATAGTAGATGGTTCTGTACCTAGCACACCGCCAGCAAAATTTACCTGGCTTAAACCAGCTACATAGGCACCAAAACCACTGCCATGAATTGTAATTAAATTTTGATCATTAGCCGCTGCATTATCTGGATTGATACCTGTTATCACTGGACCACCAGTCGCTAAGTTACAAACTGCATAAGGATAACAAGCTCCATTTGTTGGTGCTCCCGGACAACAGCTAGACTCACATTGCCCATCAGCTGAACACTCAACAGTAAATTGATACGGATTACTAGTGTTGGTACCGACGTGTACCCTAATTGGGCCCGTCAAAGCTTCGATTGGGGTATAAAATGTTATTTCATCTTCACCCCAGGAATCTATATTGGCTAGAGGGACAATAAAAGCTGTATCCTCTATACCACCCGACCAAGCATGCATTAAAATCTCTTCTGGTGCTGGACCAAAACCAACACCTTGAATAGTAATAAGGTCAGCTGGATTGCCAGTCACACCAGAAGGCGGATAACTATCAGGCACTATACAAGCTATACCTGGATAAGGTGCGCCTGACAATATATCAAAAGTACCTAAGCTTGGTTCAGCTCCACCACCATTATAAAGATTTACTGTGTAGCCAGCTGACAAAGCCAAGTCTGGAACAATCGCTATTATTTGATAATAATTATCTGGTCCAGCAGTGCCACGGAAAACCCAAGAAGGACTACCACTACACGTGGCTAAATCTGCATCACCAGTATCTGGTCCCGTAAATTCTACTCGACTAATACCTGGCTGATGTGCGCCTATATTCCAAGCATAGGTCGTAAAATAACTACCAATAGTTCCGGCATCAGGAGCTGGATTACAAACCACTACTGTTATACCATCACCTGGGGGCGGACAAACCCCTGGTACCCCTGGGCCCGATGAACCTCCACCACTTGGACCACCAGTTGCCTCACCCAAGGCATTGAGGACAAACCTAGCAATGATAAAGGCTGAAGTTATAATCGCCAACCCAATCAAGGCACTTATAATCAACAATTTAGCTTTTTGTATTTTATCTGAGTTTCCGTTGGAGGTCATCCACAAAAAACCACCATAGATTATCAAAGCAACGGCAATTACTCCCAAAAAACCAAGAGCTATATTGATTATGCCAGCTACTGTATCACCGATCGTTCTGGTGCCAACATTGAGATCACTCAAGTTGTTTATGCCCCAGGCATCAGTTTGAGCTAAGGCTTTATCGACGCCTAGCCAGCCCAAAGTTACAGTAGAAATTGTTAGGAAAAAAAGTTTCCTCATGGGTATATTTTTATTTTTTATTATTAATAAGTAGTACAACCACCAGCACCGCAATAAGTACTTGGATTACAATCACAAGTTGGACCCTGGCAATCACAAGGGTACCAACAATTTTGTAAACTATCACTAATATTTGAAGTTGATGTAGCGGTATAATTAGTCAATGGGTCAAATTCATCATGCATAATATGAATAGTATCGTTTGGCAAGACAGTTGTATCCATTATAAACCAATAATTACTATCACCAAGGTTATTTTTAAACAATGCTAGATTTCCTCCATTAATAGAACTGGACAATAATGTTTTGCTAAAGACCACATCAATTGAATCATTCAAATCTATATCTACACCAGAGTCCATTGAAGTCATATAGGGTTCAGTAAGATCAATAATATCGCTAGTAACAAAAGACCAAGGATATCTATCACCGGGATTTTCACCAGGCGGATCAACATCATTGAAATTGAGCTGGTTGCCAGCCATATCCTCTACTGTTTCCATCACTAAACCATCGATAGTGAGCAACGGCGGCAAACAATAAACATTGCCGCCACAAGAATTTACACCACAGAAAGAATTGGTCACAAATTCACTAGTTCGATATTGATTGGATACCATAAATTGACCATCAATTGGTGTACCACCACTTGAAACTGTTAGGTACAAATCTGGTGGCACTACACCGCCAGCTACTATACCAGCCGTATACATTGGATTTACTGCTTCAGAAAAATTGATCTGAACCACACTGTTTATTGGATAAGGATTGTTGGTACCGTCTGGCAAAACAAAGGTTACTTCTGGTGGGATTTCATCAACATATGTACCAACTGTAAATTCCCAAATGTATGAACCAAGTCCAAAGGCTGGTTCACCCAAGGCTGTGCTTAAATTATTGAGCTCAACCCGATATAGAGTATCACTACCAGAGTCACCCAAGAGTCCAGGCTCTCCAGTTACAGCATTATAAGGATTAAAACCAAAAGTAGTTGGATGAGCTGGATCGTTTATAGTAACAGCAACATTAGCTCCTGATACTGCTACACCCGTATCATCTCTTACTATTCTAACACTAGTATTATTCAAACATAGAGCAGCTCCATTAAGACAACCCGCACTAAGCACGAAACTAGAATCCATATCTTCTCTGAAAGTCACATAAATATTGGTATTTCTAGCAACATTGACTGCATATCTAGCCGGATAATGACTATCCAAAACATCCGCACCCAAACCAGAACCAGTAGAATAACCGCCACCACCAGGACCGCCACTAAGAACCGTAGCTTCAAAAGCTTTGTTTAATATGTAGTTGGCTAGAGCATAGGCTGAAAGTATAATCATCAAACCAATCACTCCGTTAACTAAGGTCTTTTTGGCTTTGTCTATCTTGTCAGGATTACCTTGCGATGTCATCCAAGTAAAGCCGCCATAAAGCATTATGCCGACTGTTATTATTCCCAAAAATCCTAGGAGAACATTTATGACACCAACTATAGTGTCATATATACTTTTGGTGCCCAAGTTTGTATTTTGTAAAGCATTGGCTCCAAAGACATCAGCTTGTGCCAAACCTACTTGTGGCAACAAAAAAATAACTGCTAAAAAAGAAATAAATAAAACAGTTATTTTTTTATTAATTCGCATGGGTTTTATTTTAATTACTTATTTATGATTCCAATTTTTCCTTAACCAAACGTTGAACTACCTGTCCGTCGGCTTGGCCTTGGGTATTGGCCATTGTTTCTTTCATTACTTGCCCAAAATTGTCATGGCCCTGGGCTATTATTTCATCAATTATTTTTTTGACATCGTCTTCTGACAACATTTTTGGTAAATAAGCTGCCAAAATTTCTGCTTCAGCTTCTTCTCTGGCCAAAAGATCATCACGTCCGGCTGATCTGTAAGCGTCAATAGAGTCTTTACGCTTTTTGAGCTCTTTTTGTATAACCGAGAGTACATCCTTTTCTTCTAGGTCGGCCCGCTTGAGCTCTATCTGCTTATTTTTCAAGGCACTCTTTAGCATCCGTAAAGTGGTTAGCTTAACTTCTTCCTTGCTTTTCAAAGCTTGATTGATCTCTTGATTGATTTTTTCTGGTAGTTTCATAAATAATCATTACTAGTTTGTTTACCACCGTAGTGATAAACAAAGATTAATGAATATTTGCAAAGTAATCTTATCTTCTTTTACTTCGCTTGAGAGTTATTTCATCTAATTTGCCAACTCGCTTGAGATAATCCAAACGAGAATTAATCCCCATACGACGAAGAGCGCCTTCTTTTAGCTCTCTTCTAGTTTTAGATTTCTTGAAAAATCTTACTTTCTTGGCTTGTAGAATTTTACCACTTTGAATTGTCTTCTTGGTAAACCTACGAATTAAACTCTCAAAAGACTCGCTATTTTTGCGTCGAACTTCTAACACAAAAATCACCTCTCTTTCTAATAAATTTTACTTGTTAATTTACAGCAAAGAATAACACCTCTCTGGTGATTATTCTCACTAATATAATGACAAATTTTTGAGCAAAAGTCAATGTCTAGTTAACTTCTGTTTTATATTTTTTGTTCTGAATCTAAAATCTTCTTTTGTAGGCGCTTTCTAAGCTCAATTTTTACTTTTTTATAGTCAATAATTTCCTGAACACCACTTTCCATATCCCTGATCAAAACAGTACCATCGGAAATTTCTTTTTGCCCCATAATCAAAGTGTATTTAGCTCCTCGCTTATTAGCGATATCAAGTTGATCCTTAAGCCCTTTCTTGGACATATTCTCAGTTACCTTAAAATCATCCTCTCTTAATTCTTCAAAAAGTTTAAGTGCTTTCTTACGAGCCTCTACGCCCAGCTGAGCTACGAAGACATCGTAATCTTTGGACTTGGGAATTTCAATTTTATTTTCTTGCATCTTCATGATGATTCTTTCCATGCCCATAGCAAAGCCAACCGCTGGCGTTGCTCTACCACCCAAGACTTCTGCCAAGTCATCATAACGACCACCTCCACCTAAAGCTTGTAATTTTCCTTCGTTACTCAACTCTACAATCTCCCAAGCTGTACGAGTATAATAATCCAAACCCCTAACAATGGTTGGATCAAGACTGTATTTGACGTCCATTTCATCCAAATATTCCAATACAGACATAAAATGCTCTTTGGCATCATCAGATAAATAATCAACCATTTGCGGTGCTTCAAGAGCCATTTCTTGACAGTACTTAACCTTACAATCCAACAAACGCATAGGACTCTTGATCAAACGTTTCTTGCAATCAACACAAAGATCTTTCTTTTTATCTTGATAGTATTGTCTTAAAATTTTCATATAGTTGGCTCGGCTCTCTTCATCACCAACACTATTGATTTGGATTTGAATATCTAAACCAAGTTCTTTGAGAATATTATAAGAGATTATTATTACCTGAGCATCAATCACTGGATCATTATCACCGATAGCTTCAAAGCCAAATTGCCAGAACTGACGATAACGACCAGCTTGAGGTTTGTCATGACGAAATTGTGGACCAATGTAAAAAAGTTTTACTGGCTGAGGCAGGTTAAGCATACCATGCTCAATATATGATCTGACTACACCGGCAGTATTTTCTGGACGAAGTGATAATTTGTCGCCACCAGGAGTAACAAAAGAATACATTTCTTTGCTAACTATATCTGTATCTTCACCAACTGTTCGCTTGAATAAATTGGTAAACTCAACTATGGGCGTATCGATACGAGAGAAGCCATAGTCACGAGCTGCTTTAAAAACCTTTTCTTTGACTACATTCCAATAAAGTTGCTCATCGGGCAAGATATCTTTCATACCCTTAACCAACTGTACTTGAGTTTTTTTTGCCTTTTTTTTAGTCGCCATAACTCTAATTTGTTAAGTTATTATATTCCGGTAAATTGAAACTATCTATTCTATCGATTGGCCAGCCCCTAAACCATACCTTGCCAATAACATACTTTCTATCAACTGGCCCAAAAGTCCTAGAGTCATAACTATTGATCCGATTGTCTCCTAAGAAAAAATACTCAGTATCAGACAAGGTTTGTGCTTCATAACTTTGAGTAGAAAAATTTTTTATATAAGGCTCATCTAATTCTTGACCGTTAACAAAAACTTTGCCACTCTGCACTTCAACAGTCTCTCCGGGCAATCCAATCACTCTTTTTATAAAATAATTCTTTGTGTTCTTTGGATTTTTAAAAATTATTACCTCTCCTCTACTAGGTTCTTCAAAACGATAAGCTATTTCATTTATAATCAAATATTCATTCTGATAAAAATTTGGCTCCATTGAAGCACCTTCAACATAAAATGGCTGAACCAAAAACATTCTAATTGGCAAAATAATAGCCAAAGATATTAAAACGACTTTGGCAATTTCAAAAACAAACAAACCAAACTTTTTAGCCCAGGAGAACATAGTTGTTTCCTGACTGTCAGAAAAATTACTTAAATCAAGATCTTTGTCATCTAAATTGTTGCTAGTATCGTCTGATTTTTTATTTTCCATGAAAGCTAATATTACCTGAATTATTGCTTCATTATACACAAGATAGAAATTAAAATCAAATGTAAAAAAGCCTTTATTTACTATGCTTTTTTGCAATTATTACCATTGACTTTGCTGGTCTTTACTTGTATAATTCATTTACTTATGAGTATTAAATAAGTATCAAAATTGTGGATTTTAAGAAGCGAAAAATAAACCTACTGGACAATATAGAATCAGAGCCAGAGAGTCAAGATTCGTCCGCCATCCAGAAGAAAACACCAATCACTTTTTCTGACAAACCAAAGAAGAAAAAAGCTTCAGGAAAAAGAAAAAAGTTTTCCTGCTTTTTTATATTGCTAATAATCCTATTTACTTTTGCTAGCTTGGTACTATCATCAGGTAATGACAGTTTTTTGGCTGGGATTAAAAACTCATACTTAGTCAGACAAATAACCAACATCCTGGCACCATCTCAAAAATTTTTAGCAGGTGAAAAAGAAGATCGAATAAACTTTTTACTTTTGGGTATGGGTGGTCCTGGACACAATGGTCCTTACTTAACCGATACTATTGTTATCGCTAGTTTCAAACCATCTACGAAACAAGCTGCTCTATTTTCGCTACCTCGAGACATGATAGTCCAACTAAATCAGGGGAATTATCGAAAAATAAATTCTATCTATACAATTGGTGAAAAAGAAGAGGTCGGTAGCGGTGGACCTTTGATGAAAAAAATCGTTTCTGAAACCCTAGATATGCCCATCCACTACTATGCTACGGTTGATTTTAACGGTTTTGTGGAACTAATAGACGCCATCGGTGGTGTCGATATCGATGTAGAACGTGATTTTGTCGATTATCAATTTCCAACTTATGACGAAAAATGGCAAACAGTTTCTTTTGAGGCTGGTGAACAAACAATGGACGGCATAACCTCACTGCGCTATGCCCGGTCTCGTCATGGAAACAACTACGAAGGCTCAGACTTTGCTCGCATCAAACGTCAGCAAAAAATAATTCTAGCCGCCAAGGATAAAGTAACTTCTTTTAACACTTTAATTAATCCTAAAAAAATTACTGATTTATTTGCTATTGCCAATGAATATACCAAAACTGATATGGAGCCTTGGGAAGGAGTCAAACTAGTCCATCTAAGCAAAGGACTAAATACTCAACAAATAATAACTCAGTCAATTGACGACCGGGCGGGTGGCTACCTTAAATCTGGTATCAGTCAAAGTGATGGTGCTTATATACTCCAGCCAGTGTCTGGTGACTTCAAACAAATCCAGGTTCTGGTCCATAACATCTTTAGTCTAGGAGAAGCCTTTGATGAACAGGCTAAAATTGTTGTCCAGAATGGCACTGCTATTTCTGGACTAGCCCTCAACGCAGTTAACTACTTGAACCAAATGGGGTATAATGTAGTAAGATATGGAAATTCCCCTAATCAGAGCAAAATTACTACTGTAATTTACGACTATACTGGTTCTAAAGAAAAAACCAAAGATTCCCTAGAAGCCATTTTCCAAACCAAAATTGAGATAAATGTACCTCTAGAATACTCTCAAACTGTTATAGCCCAAAATTGGGGCATCAAAGACGAAAATGGTGAACTGGAAAAACTAGACTTCCTGATCGTCCTGGGAACCGATCAAAAAATCCCAGAAGGCTTAGAAATAGTTGCTACTATTGACCCAATACTTTTAAATAGCTCCAGTACAACTAGTACTGAGGAGGAATTAGAAAACTAATATGCCATCAAATTTATATAAAGTAGCTATTGTTGGTCGAGTCAACGTTGGCAAATCAACCTTATTTAACAAGTTGATCGCCAACAAAAAAGCTATTACCTCCAATCTAGCTGGTACAACTCGTGATCGAAACTATGCAGTCTGCTCTTGGCGGGACATGGATTTTTATTTGATTGATACCGGTGGACTAGAGAGACAGTCCAAAGATGAGATTGACGAACAAATCAGTGAGCAGGCTATGATAGCAATCAAAGAAGCTGATTTAATATTGTTTGTCGTTGATACTAAAAATGGTATTATGCCCAATGATATTGAACTAGCTAGAATGCTCAAGAAATATAAAACTAAGACCATTTTGGTGGCCAATAAAGCAGATAACGCTACCCTACGACAGTCCGTTGCTAATTTTTATAAATTAAATTTAGATGAACCATGGCCAATCTCAGCTGCTAGTGGCACTGGCACTGGTGACCTCCTAGACGAAGTAGTCATCAATTTGAAAAAAATCAAAAACAAAAAAAGAAAAAAGGAACTCGTACCAAATCTTCAAGAAATAAAAGTAGCGATTGTTGGTAAGCCAAATGTTGGCAAATCATCTATCCTTAATGCTATCTTGGGAGAAAAAAGAGCAATTGTCTCTGCTATACCACACACCACTCGTGACTCGCAGGATATTTCTTTTAAATACAAAGACAACCAAATTGTTTTTGTTGACACCGCTGGTATGCGCCGTCAAAGTAATAAAAAATCTCAAACTTTTGAGAAATTGAGTGTTGACCAGAGCATCAAGAGTATCAAAAAATCAGATATTATAATTTTGGTTACTGACGTCAGTAAAAAACTAACCTGGCAGGACAAACATATTATCAATGAAGCCATAGAAGCTGGTGTTGGTATTATTATGCTGGCTAATAAATGGGATTTAATACCAGAAAAAGACACTGCTACCGTCAACCAATTTGAAACTTATTACAAAAAATTTTTTCCTTTTATTGACTGGGCACCTTTACTCTTTACCTCTGCTACAGAAAAATTGAGAATTTCTAGGCTTCTATCTATGCTTGTTGATATTTATAAAGAAAAAAATCGCACCCTTTCTGACAATGCTCTGGATAAATTACTAAAAAAAGTAGTAAAGAAACACAAACCTTCACGAGGCAAAGGAACCAACCATCCTTATATTTATAACCTAAAACAAACTTATACCAACCCCCCTACTTTCGCCCTCAAAATGAACTTTAAGGCTGATTTACATGATTCTTATCTTAGATTTATAGAAAATAATCTACGGTATAAATTTGGTTTTGTCGGTACACCACTAAAAATAAAAGTTGTTAAAGCTCAAAATACTAAAGATATAAAATAATTTCTTAAGACTTTAGCTAAATTTAATTAAGGTCCTAATTTGAGACAAAAAATTATGCGTTTAATTATTGGTCTAGGAAATCCAGACAAGGAATATGAGTACACTCGGCACAATTTTGGCCATTTGAGTGTTGATTCTTTGGTTGAAAAAAAAGGATTGTCCTGGAAAAAAAATAAAAAAGCCCTCAGCTTAATAACTGACTGGCAACATGGTCGGGAAAAAATTATTTTGGCAAAAACTCAAGTCTATATGAATGAATCTGGCAAGGCTGTCCGTGCCCTAAAAAGCTTTTACAAACTTCCAACCAATAAAATAATTATAATCTATGATGATATCGCCCTACCTCTAAGTAAGATAAAACTTTCCAAGTCTCGTGGCGATGGCGGACACAAGGGTCTAGAGTCTATCATTAAACATCTTAAATCCAAAGATTTTAAACGAGTGCGCCTTGGTATTGGCCCGCAGAAAGGAAGCTCTGAGGATTTTGTGTTGAAAAGATTCAGCGCTAGTGAAAAGAAAAAACTACCCGAAGTAATAGATACTAGTCATCTAGTAATCGAAGCTATATTAAACAAAGACTTTGATCAGGCAGCTAATAAGTACAATTAAACCCGGCATAAGCCGGGTTTTTATTTTACATATCCTTTAGCCATTCTAGTAGAGTCCTAACACCAAAGCCAACTCCTCCGGGTGGTGTATAAATATTCATTTGTTTTTCGGCATAAGCTGGTCCAGCGATATCTAAATGAGCCCACTTAGTACCATCAACAATAAACTCTTGTAAAAACAAAGCGGCAGTAATAGCCCCACCATAACGAGTGCTAGGAATATTTCTTACATCGGCAATTCTGCTCTGATTCAATTTTTTGTACTCTTTAGGTAAAGGCAATTGCCACATTTTCTCACCAGCTTTTTTGGCCGATGCTAAAAGCTCGTTGGCTAGTTTGGTGTCATTGGCAAATAAACCAGTGTAATCTGGCCCCAAAGCAACCATCACTGCCCCAGTTAAAGTAGCTAGGTCTACCACTTGATTTACTTTTTGTTTTTGGGCATAAGCTAATGAATCAGCTAAAGTTACCCGACCCTCAGCATCAGTATTACTGATTTCAATACTTTTGCCTTGCATGTTATAGACTACGTCGCCAGGCTTACTAGCCGAACCAGAGGGCATATTTTCACAAGCAGCAACAATACCATGAACCTCTACTTTTGGTTTGACCTGATCAATCACAGAAAACAAACCAATCACTGTAGCGGCACCGGCCATATCCATCTTCATCTGCTCCATACTATCCCCAGACTTGAGATTGAGACCACCACTATCAAAAGTGATACCTTTACCCACCAAGGCAATGCTATCTTTAGCCTTGACGCTAGGGGTATATTTTAAGTGAATAAACTTTAAAGCTTCATTTGATCCTTGATCAACTGACAAGAAGGCGTCCATTTTTAATTTAACTACCTGCTCTTTTTCTAGAATCTTTACACTAACATTTTTATTAAGTCTAGCAATCTCCAGAGCTTCTTGAGCCAAAAAACTAGGTGTCATTTTACCAGCTGGTTCATTTACCAAATCCCTAGCTTTGATAGTACCCCAAGCTAAATAACTGCCCAATTCAAAACCTTTACCAAAATCATTCTTTTGTTTGTCATCTAAGTAGACAATTAACTCTTCAATATTCAATTTAATCTTACCCGTATCTACTTTTTTGTATTTATCAAAATTGTAGCTTGCCAAATCAAAACCTTCGGCAATAGCCTGGCCCAGGAGAGCTGTGTCTTTATTTCCCTTAAGCCAATGATTGAGGTATAAAGATATTTTCTTGGCTTTCATTTTTCTAAGCTGTGCTACCATCTGGCCAGCTAATTGACGCCAATCTTCAACAGAAAGCTTTTTCTTGGCTCCAGTGCCAAGCAATATTACTGTTTGTACATTATCAGTAATTAACAAACTCTGACCTTTTTTACCTAAAAAGTTTTCTTGCACAATCCTGGATAACACCAATTTTTCATCTTCATAATCCAAGCCTTTGACCAAGGATTCAATCGCTTGCTTGTCCTCCAAAACCGGACAAAATAATATTTGACCTTCGGCTAAATTTTCTGGCTGATTTTTTAATATAAGTTCCATATATTGATTATTTAATATTATCTAGCTCAATTTAACATAAGAATTTATATAAAGCAAACCTAACTAAAAAATGTCTTTCCAGCGGAGTAAACAAAAAACCCCCGCAAAAGCGGGGGCCAAATATTATTTTTAATTGATTTCTACTTTTATACCAGGGCCCATTGAGGAAGACAAGTGCATTGACTTGATATAGGTTCCTTTAACAGACTGCGGTTTTGCTTTTTTAAGTGAATCCAAGAAGGTATTAAAGTTTTTCAATAGATTCTTTTCGTCAAATGATACCTTACCGATGAGCAAGTGCACATTTGAAGTAGCGTCGTTTTTGTATGAAACTTTACCTGTCTTAAGTTCAGTAATCATTTTCTTGACATCTGGTCCAATAGTGCCGGTCTTTGGATTTGGCATTAAGCCTTTTTGGCCTAAAATTTTAGCAATCGCTGCTAGTTTAGGCATCATGTCTGGAGTAGTAACAGCAATATCAAAATCAGTTTTGGAATCTTTCTTGATCTTTTCGATCAACTCTTCACCACCAATTAGGTCAGCACCAGCTTCTTTAGCATCTTTAGCTTTATCATCAGACACAAAAGCTGCTACCTTAACTGTTTTACCAGTACCATGCGGTAAGACCACTGAATCTCTGACAATTTGATCTCCCTTTTTAGGATCAATACCGAGATTAGCGTGTACTTCTACTGAAGCATCAAATTTAACAGTGCTAGTTTCTTTGACTAGTTTGATAGCCTCTTCGGCTGAATAAACTT
>CALDOH010000044.1 GCA_937912185.1 uncultured bacterium
ACACTACCTTAGCCAATTTTGCCATGATTTCTTCCAATTTATCTTCTTCTGACTCTTTTAGGTCCTCAGTAATCATATTTTCCAACTCATTTTCTTCTTCCTTCATCAGATTTTTCCAGGCGACCTTATCACCCTTCTTTATAATTTCCTTTTTTTCCTCAAAACTTACCAACAATTTTTCCATTAATTCCTGATCATCTCCGAATGAAGTTCCTGTTTGTATCTCAAACTTTCTAAGGGTCATCATTATAACCTTAGAATATTTTGCCTTTTCTGTCTTAGATAAGTCAGATTTATAAATCAATGTCAGTACTTCTTCAACAATTTTATTAACCATAATTAATATGCTATATATTAAATCTTCATTTAAGCAATCCCGTTTTTGTTGCACAATGCGGCAACTGCCCCATAATCTTTTTCATACAAAAGTTGTTTAGCTTTGTCCCGCGTCTTTCCTTCTGGTAGCAAAGCTATTGTATCAAAAATTTTCCTTTCCAATTTATTGAACTCTGCAGATTGTTGTGAATATGACAATTCAAGGCCATGATAACCCTCAAGTTCGCGTGCACGCATAATTTCTTGCGCATCGAATAAATCAGATATCCTACCACTGGCCATGGCCTTTTCATATATATTGGCATAGATACTATCGCCATTGTTTTTTAATTCACTTTTGTCAGTGTACAAAACTTTCAATTCTTGAAAGTTTTCTGACATCTCGTCTTTTTGTGCATCGCTAAGTTCCCCTCCTGGCAGTTCACCTTCTGGGATTGGCATATTTATTTTTCCTTCAATAAGGGTAGTAAGTTCTGCTATCTTCTCATTTCTGTCATCAGCCTTTGCCAAGTCATCCTCATTGAGGTCAATCAGCTCTTGTTTATCCTCCCCTTTAAAATCTACTCCGTCAGCATTTCGTAAAACACTGTACAGAGCATCCATGTCATTTTTGTTCTCCAGTTTAGAACGAGCCAACATAAGATCTCTCACATTACCACTCTCTTTAGCAATGTCAAACATGCCGTCTATCACATCATTTTGGTATCTATCAGAAGTAATATCATCATTCTCATCAGCAGCTACATAATACTCTCGCTCCAAATCATACATCATATCAGATGATGCTATATAGCCTGCTTGTATTTGCTCATTTCGTATCACATCCATAGCCTCTAATAAGGCTACCGTTCTTGAGTCAATTTTTGGTGGTGGTTCTTCGTCTCCATCCCCACCCTCATTGCCATCTGGATTATCAGGTGTCGCGACCACTGCACCCTCAAATTGCGCTGCTATACCAGCCATGACTGTCAGAGCAAGCCCAGCATGAATAAAGGCCAAGGCTTTTTTTCTTCCTTTTTCTGTCTTTGGCCGAAATTTATCCATAACATTATTCAATTTTATCCACTCTCCATTTTCTTCAAACAACCTATCTTCATCCAGCTCATCTTCTGGATCAAAAGATGGCTTTTCCCATTCTCCTGTCTCTGCTGCTCTTGCTATTTCATCTAGGTCCATTTTTTCTTCAGGTGGATTGTCGTTCTTAAAAAATTTCATAATTTTAATTTACTTAAATCTTTATTTATAACATTAGGCTGCATAGCTTCCAGTTCATCACGGTAAGGCATGTCCGGAATAATATCCCACAAAAATATTTTTTTATTATTAACATATGCAAAGCCCATCTCCAAAAAAGTGTTGCCGCCAATATATCCAGGAATTCCTTTTTTATCATAATTCAAAACTAAAATAGCGTCTGAAGATTCAATCTTTTTATAATGATTAACAATAGAATTATTTTTTATAACTCTGTCAGCTGCCGCTTTGGTGCCTTTTTCTGAATCTATTTCTCCTTGATCAAAAATACCAGCTAAAATTTTAGCGGTGCTGGCAGGCAACAAAACCTCGTGACCTAAATTATTTAATTTTTCAGCAATACCTCCCATGTCTTTGGAGAATGCCAAGCTACCACAAATTGTTATTTTCACCCCGTTAGAAATTAATTATTAATTTTCGCTTGCCCCATTAGAGTAAAAGTGTAAAAATTTCTAACGTGGCTCATAAATTAAAGATACTACAAAACCCACACAAAATAAAGACCATCCCCATTAGAAGTGAGGATGGTCTTTTGATATTGAATTTAGATGTTTATAATTTTAGATCGTCAACATCAGTGTCGATTGTTTCTACCTTTGGTGCTTCTTCTCTTGGAGTTGAAGCCTGGCCTTCTTTTTCTGGTTCATAGACCTTCAAATTGACATAAGAATTGTTCTTGTTGCCAATAATGCGTAGAAGGGTTCGTAGAGAACGAGCAGTTTGACCTTGCTTACCAATGATCTTGCCCATTTCCTCTGGGTTGACCTTTAGGGTCAAGAGGACTCCTCTTTCGTCGATGTTACGTTCGACAACTACATCTTCTGGCTTGTCGACTAATTCTTTTACAATCGTTTCTAAAAATTCTTTGTCTTGCATTTTCTTTATTGGTTAATGATTTTCTATTGTCTAAAAGGATCAAGATTTACTGTAAAAAGTATATAATTATTTTTTAAGAACGTCAACAATTTATTTTTCCTCTGGCTTTTCCTCGCTCTTTTCTTCAGCCTTAGGCTCTTCTTTGACTTCCTCTGGCTTATCTTCAACTGGAGCTTCTTCAGCCACTGGTTTTTCTTCAGCCTTGGTTTTTTCCTCTTCAGCTTTGACTTTCTTGCCTTCCATCTTGGCTTTTCGTTTATTGCTGATTCTGACTGATCTCTTCTTGTCACCCTCAACAACACCTTCTTTCACAAGCAAATTGTGGACTGACTCTGAACCTTGAGCGCCGTTATCCAACCAATGTTTGATACGGTCAGTTTTCAAAACAGCCTCTTTATTATGAGGATTATAGGTACCCAAAATCTCTAGGTGGTTACCATAGGTATCTTTAGTTTTTTCAGAAACAACTAGTCTATAAATAGCCAATTTTTTTCTGCCAACTCTTTGCAATCTAATAGCTAACATTTACAATATTATCCTTAATAATTAAAAGTTTATTATCGGGCTGAATCTTACTATATTAGCCGTATTTTGTCAACGGCCAAATCAATCTGCCCTAGACTTGTCCTAGATTAAAGATGTATAATGAAGACCAATATAAAATAATTAACACTCACTAACAATGGAAAATAATCTAAAAATTGGTTTTATTGGCCAAGGCTGGATAGGTAAAAACTATGCCGATGATTTTGAAAACAGGGGCCATGACATCATCAGATACGACCTAGACACTTACCCTGACAATAAAGATAAAATCAAGGACTGCGATATTGTTTTAATCGCTGTACCCACACCAACTACACCAGAAGGCTTTGATCATAGTATTGTCGATGAAGTATTAAATCTAGTTGGCAAGCACAAAATAGCCGTTATCAAATCAACCGTCCAAGTAGGCACCACCAAAGCCTTGCAAGAAAAACATCCAAATATTTTTGTTATGCACTCTCCTGAATTTTTGACTGAAAAGACTGCTGCTCAAGATGCCCAAAATCCACATAGAAATATTTTGGGTATTACCAATATAGATGATAAAGAGCTTTACCAAAAAGCCGAAACAGTTTTATCTGTTCTGGCTAAAGCACCCTACAATAAAATAGTCCAAGTCGAAAATGCCGAGATGATAAAGTATGGTGGCAATTGTTGGTTTTATGTAAAAGTTGTATTTATGAATATACTTTATGACTTGGTAGAAAAAAACGGTCTAGACTATGAAGTCATCAAAGAATGCATGGCTCACGACCTAAGGATTGGACCAACCCATCTAGACGTTGTCCATCAAGGTGGTCGCGGAGCTGGCGGTCATTGTTTTATCAAAGACTTTGAAGCTTTTATCAATATGCTAGAAGCAAAAAATCTAAGTGAACAAAAAAAAGTCTGCGAAGAAATACGAGACATCAATCTAAAATATCTCCGAGACTCTGGAAAAAATCCAGACCTAGTTCGAGGAGTTTACGGAAAATAAAATTTATATAAAATAAAACTCCCGTCGATTACTCGACGGGTTTTTTGCTGCCCGGATTACTCCAGAGCTGCGATGTCCCCTATAGGTACAAAGATGGGCTTGCCTTGAATCGGGACTACCCGAAACACTTCATCACCCTGCGAGTAGCTAGTCACTCGCTCGACCCTGATCAAGGTACCGTCCTTGGTCTTGATGTTGGGGAAGCTATCTACATCTCCCACCAACGCTTCAATGATTTGACCCTTGTCCAAGTTCGACTTCGTCATCGTTCCTCCGTGCTGCTTTTGGTGTTGCTGAATCGAAGCTACTAACTTGCAAGCACCTCCTTGTGGCTTGAGTCGGGGAATACTACTAGAAAGATCGTCTGATCAGCTTAAGATTAAATACCCTCTTTGTCAAACAAAAAATAAAAAACCTGCACTATGTACAGGTATGGCGAGACTAGTGAGCTAGCGCCGCTCTAAGCAGCGCAATCATCTCCACTGGGAAGCGGCTTGATCTTCTCGGCGAAAGACGCCTCGACCTCGAGGGACTTGATTGTGGAAAGCGACACCGGGCGTCGCTTGCCCCTGGAGTCCCTGATGACCACCTCGCTGGCATTGAAAGCCTCGACGGACCGAACCACGATCGGCTGCTTGTCATGCGGCTGGACGGTGAGAACCGCACCAGCCTTCTTGAAGATGCTACGATAGCCGTGATAGCGTGCCCGCTTAGCGGTGATGGTGACAGGTTTCGAGATCTGAGAAGAGTTCGACATGCGCGGCTTCCTTCCGCTAGGGTAAAGATTGGTCAGACGAAGACTAATAAGTACCTCCCTTCGGGTTGAATGAACGTTGCCGTCACTAAGGACGGACAACAATATTTATCATATGAACTTTCCTATTTCTTGTCAATAATCAAAAAAACCGCCAATAGGCGATTTTTTAATTATTTGGTCAACACAAGATAATTAGGCAGCTATTTCATCAGCTTCTTCAAAATTCATTGAAAGTAACTTAGAAACACTGTCGTCTCCCATAGTCACGCCATAGATAATTCTAGCCTGGTGCATAGTAGCACGATTGTGCGTAATACCGATAAATTGAGTTCTATCGGACAATTCTTCCAATATCTCCACAAAGCGAATAGAGTTGGCCTCATCTAAAGCCGCATCTACTTCATCTAGCACCACAAAAGGAGCTGGGTTGTTGGCGATAATAGCGCAGACCAGAGCAATAGAAGTCAGCGCTTTCTCACCACCAGAGAGCATATTGATACTAGTTACTCTTTTGCCTGGAGGCACAGCCTTAATCTCAATGCCGTATTGTTTTTTGATCTTTACGTCCTGTTCATCATCCTCATCATCCTCATCACCTTCTTCATCACTACCAACATTAGCACTTATTTCTTTTATTTCTTTAATGTCCAAAATAAGTTCTGACTTACCACCATTAAACAATTTCTTAAAATATTTATCAAAAAGCTTATTGATGTTTTTGAAGGATTGATCAAATTGACTAGAGATTGTTTCTTCTAAGTCTTTGATGATTTTTTCTAGCTGAGAGATTGCATGCTCAAGATCACTAGTTTGCTCTGCCAAGAAATCGTGACGCTCTTTGACTTCTTTGTATTCTTCTAAAACCGCTTCATCAATACCCCCAATAATACTAAGTTGGTTTTTTAGATTAACAATTTTTTCTTTAACCGAAGAGGTGTTAATCTCGTCTACTTCTTTAAGTTCTAATTTGGGAAACTCTTCAGCAATTTCTTTTTGTAATTCCTCTTGTCTTGTTTCCAAACGAGCCAAATCGACTTTAACATCGTTGAGCTGATTATTTTTTATATTAAATTCAGCCTGGATATGTCGAAAAGCTTTTTGGGCTTCGACCAAAGATTGTTTTTTCTCTTCCTCGGCTTGATTAAAGGCCCTAACGTCTTCTTCAATAGTCTGAATGCTTTTTTCTTTTATCTCAATTTCTTTATGGAGCTGATCAAGCTTATCTTTTTGTTCACCAGCATCAACCTGACCTTCGTTGTTCTTTTTTTCAGACTCCAGTTTACTAAGCTCAACCTGACCTTTTCTTATATCGGTCTCAATACTGCCAAGTTCATTTTTTAAAACCGCTACCCTGGTTCTAGCCTCACTTATTTCTGAAACTAGATTGTCTTTGGTGCTAAGCAATTTATTAAAGTCTTCTTGCCAGTGGTTATCCTTTTTCTTTTCTGGACTGGCTATTTTTTTCTTTAAATTAGCAATTTCCTCAGTAATTTCAGTACAAATCTGACGAAGACTAGCGATCGTTTCTAGGCTATCTAATTGGTCTAAACTATTTTTGAAGTCTTCTTGTCTATTAAATATTCTTTCCAAATCAATTGCTAGATCATCTATTGAAACATCCCCATTTCCGTTCAAAAGCTTTTCCTCGAGACTACTAAAATCTGCTAAGACACCTTCGCGTCTTTTTTCCAAAGCGTCTAAATCATCCTGAGATGACTTGAGCTGATTTTGTTTTTCCTTAAACTCCACTTCGCTTTCAGCAATTGCTTCTTTGATATTGGTAATCTGTTTTTTGAGCCAAACCAAATCACTACGACCACTAGCGGCCAACTTGAGATCAGCCTGACCTTCTAGAATAGTTTTTTCTTTAAGTAGATTATTGAGTTCACCTTGCTTTTGACTTAATTTTTCTTGCAACAATTCGAAATTTTCTTGACGAGAAGAAGATCTTTCTTCTTTTTCTAATTCAGTCTGTAATTCGATCAATTTTTGGTTGTGATCTGATACCTCTGCCTGTAACACATCGTGTTGTTTTCTGACAGAAGACAAATTTTTATTTGCACTATTAGTCAAAAAACTATAATAGCTAGTTTGTAATTCAAATAACTCTGTTTGTATTTTTTCTCGCTTCTCGAGCTTACCAACCTGCCGAGTCAAACTACGAAGACGTGGTGATAGCTCGGCTAAAATCTGATTGGTCTGCTCTAAATTATTTTTAGCGTTAGTTAATTTATTGACTGACTGATTTTTTTTGATCTGAAATTGTCTAACACCAGTAGCTTCGTCAAAAAATTCTTTACGCTCAGCAGAAGAAGATGTAAGGATGGTGTCAATCATGCCCTGACCAATAACACTGTAGGTTTTCTGACCAAAGTTTGCCTTAGCTAAAAGAATCTGCACATCAAACAAACGAACCTTATTGTTGTTGATTAAATATTCACTTTCACCGTTACGATCAATTTTACGAGTAACTATAATCTGCTCAAAATCAACCTCTGCTTGTTTATCTTCGTTGTTGAGATAAAGGTCGACTTGAGCAAAACCGAGGCGGCTTTTTTTGTCAGAACCAGAAAAAATAACATCCTCAGCCTTCTTACCTCGAAGTGTTTTGACGCTTTGTTCACCCAAAACCCAACGAACAGCATCAGCAATATTAGACTTACCAGAACCATTTGGCCCAACGATAGCTGTCAGCTGACGATTAAAAACCAACTCCGCTGGGTTGGCAAATGATTTAAAGCCTTGAATCTCTAATTTTTCTAGATACATAAACCCTGCACTTTTTACAAAAATTTATATTTATAGCTATTATCCCGCAACAAAAGGTGCGGGGTAAATAAAAATAATGCCTTAATAGACGGTAGTATTTTAGCATATTTCTCCCTAAAAATAAACTAAGACTATTGACAATATATATAAAATATGCTATGATATTATATTAATCGCGGCCCTTTTAAACCCCAACCCTAGAAATTTCTAGGCAGTACCTAGTTAGCTTGCGTTCCAGCCTCAACCATTTCCATGGAGGAAGAGACTCATGAAGACCCTGAAACTGATCGCCGTGTTGATCGCCATCCTCGTTCCCGTGTTCGCGCAGGCCCAGGAATACCTGAGCAGCGAGATCTACCCGCAGGGCCCCCTGTTCATCGCCGCCGGCTTCAGCCAGGACAACGGCCTGAAGGTCGACACCTGGACCAACGTCGGTTCCGAGATCGGCACCACTGTCGGTGCGAACTTCAGCAGCCCGCTGGACCACATCGATTACCTCAAGCTCGGCTTTGGTCCGAGCATCATGACCGTCTGCAACGAGACCTGGATCGCCGCCGAAGAGCGCCTGCTCTCCAACGAGACCCAGGACATCGGTTACCTGAACTTCGACATCGGCTTCGGCCTCACCGTCGGATCGACCAAGATCAACAGCTACACCATGTGGCAGAATTCGCAGCACGACAGCATCGACGACTTCTGGTTCTCCCGGAACACCGTCGCCTTCGGCGACAGCCCCATCGGCATCTTCGGCCACATGAAGAAGGCCGGCGACAATCCGCTGGAGCCCTTCTGGGGCGCCTACTACAACCTGGGCAGCTTCGGCCCCGTCGCTTCCAGTCAACTGGTACTGACCTTCAACCTGGCTCCCCAGGACAAGTCCGACGGCAGCGCCGCCGACAAGATCTGGACTGCCTGGATCCTCAACTTCTAGGACAACATCTAGGCCGCACCGGCCTATGGCCCGCTGGATATTCCGGCGGGCCGCTTTTTTTTGGACAAAGAAAAAAAGACACCGGAGTGTCTCGAGGGGGCAACAGCATCAAATGCTAACGGTAGTGGATCGGTGGCGTTAGGCGCTACCCATAAGAGAACGGTGATGAGGGGGTAGTTTTGGTGGTGTTGCTGGAAAGGTCGAATCGAATTGATTGATGAATATATATTAGCAAAAAAATAATTGCCCGTCAATACCATAACTGTGGATAAAGAAAAAGAGACACCGGAGTGTCTCGAGCTGAGGCAGAATCATCAAATATAGATGTAGAAAGGAGGGAGGGGCGAGGTTGTCATGTTATATGAGATGATTCTGTTGGGAAAGAGCAAAAGCGTTGCTTTTGATGCTTTTATAATATCACTAAAAACAAAGTTAGTCAAATGGAGTCAAAAATGAAGATAAAAAAAATCCTACCTAGGTAGGATGCACGCGGAGGTGGACCAGGACGGAACGGTTGGGGTGAAGGAATGGTTCAGGTGGTTCGGACAGCGCCGGGCGGAGGAGGTCTTGGTTTGGTGCGTGTGTTGTAGAAGCTGAAGGTGCGTTTACTTGATGAATCTATAATATCACCGATAAAAACACCTGTCAATATCTTACCATTTTTTCATTATCAAGGCGCTTTCAGCTGCTTTTGTCTGCGCTTCTTGTTTACTATACCCTTCGCCTTTAGCAATTAAATCTTTTTCTAAATAAACGCCTACTACAAACTTTTTATTGTGGTCAGGTCCAGACTCAGATAAAACTTTATAACGAGGCGTAACTCCAGAAAGCTCCTGTGCTTTTTCCTGAAAATTGCTTTTAGCGTCTATATAGGTACCATCTTTTATTATTTTATCAAGATGACTCACTAGGTTCTTTTCTATAAATTTCTGCGCAGCCTCATAACCCTTGTCTAAGTAGATAGCGCCGGTAACCGCCTCAAAAGCATTGGCTAAAATATACTGCCGTGCTTTTTTATTCTTATCTTTAGACTCACCATGAGACAAATACAAGAATTCATAAATACCTAGGTCTTCAGCAATAGAAGCCAACTGTTCACCGTTGACCAAAGAAGAGCGCCAGTTAGTCAAAACGCCTTCGGCTTCACTATAATTTTTATACAAATAATCAGTCACGATCAACTCCAAAACTGCATCCCCTAAAAACTCTAGACGTTCATTGTGGTCTAGAGGAAAATCTTTGTGCTCATTGAGATATGATCTATGGACCAGAGAGCTCTTAAGTATGTCTATTTTTTTAAACTTAACACCAATTATTTTCTCTAGTGTGCTGAGATTATTTTTCATTTTTCTGCAGAGCTAATTTTTCTAATCCTTTTTTAAAAATATCTTTAGCGTTGTCATAATCCAACCTATCAATCGCTTCGTGTAGAGAAAACCATTGAACATCTTGCAATTCACTAACGTCTGGCACGGTCAATTTCTGGTCTTTGGCTTCAACTAAAAAATATTTGATCAACTTGCGATATGGTTTTTCGCCTGGCTTATGTACCTTTACTTCAGTTTCACCAAGATAACCATGCTCTGTCAATTTCTTGAGTCCGGTTTCCTCGCTCAACTCACGTAAAGCGGCAACCTCAAGTTTTTCATTACCATCAACCTTACCTTTAGGAAAAGTCCACTTATCGTAAGCATCTTTTATTAAAACAAAGTAGTACCCATCGTCAGCTTGGCGATAAATTACTCCACCAGCAGATACTTCTTTAATACCCTGACTGGCTAGGGTCTGTTTTTCACCCTTCTTCATCATCTCTTTATAAATACTGCCCAGGACACCATTAACAAACTTGCCACTAGAGTCACCACCAAAAGCCTTGGCTAGCTCAATTGCTTCATTGATAGCAACTTTAGGAGGAATTTCTTCAGACATCTTAAGCTCGTAAATACCCATGCGCAGAACATTGCGATCGGTCATGGTAATTTGGTCGAGCGGCCACTCTGGAGCAAACTTAATAATCATTTGATCAATTTTTTTCTGATTTTTACTCACCCCTTCGGCCAAAGCCAAAGAAAATCCCTGATCATCAAAGTCAGGGGCAAATTCCTTGTGGTTATGCTCAACAATTTTTACAATATCTTTCTTGCCTTTGTTAAAATCATGCTCATAGAGAGCCTGTAAAACCAATGTTCGAGCTAAATGTCTATTAGCCATGCTAATTTTAGTTTACTTTTTTCTTGCCTTTATAATAACCACATTTGGAACAAGCTCTGTGTGGTTGTAGAGAGACACCGCAGTTAGAGCACTTGACCAAAGCTGGTTTTTTTAAAGCAAAATGAGAAGCACGTCTTTTACCTTGAGACTTAGTTCTCTTTTTTGTAGGAGTTCCCATAATTTTTAAGTTAAATAAGTGCTTCTGATAATAGCTTAAATAAGTGTTATAGTCAAGACAAAAAGCCTTGGAATCTGGCCTAATTATAGCATATTTCAATGACCTTGACAAGACAAAAATTATGTGCTATTATACATAGTTACTGGGACATAAGATGTCTATAAATAAATGCCTTTAGACAACTGTGTCCACGACAAGCATGGGGATCATTTTTCAGATCAAATTCGGCTCCGGCTCAATTTCTTCGAGAAATGATTTTCTTGGGCACAGTTGTTTGAAGGTATAAAATACAAATAAATAATAAAAAAACCTCCCGTCAGCGGGAGGTTTTTTTATTATTTATCTAATTATAGCTATCTAACTAGCCTCATCTTCTGGTGGAGTCGAACTAGCATTTTCAGCTGCCAACTCCTCCTCTGTTACTCCCAAAAGGCAGACCTCCTGCCAAGGAATATAGTGACTATAAAAAGTTTCTTCACGTGTCTCTCTACCATCAGCATAGGCAACCGTATAATCAAACTTGGCATCAGCGCCGTTGTGAGCTCGTTCGGTGCATTTTCTTTGACCAACAGCCAGCTCGGTTGTTTTTATAATTCTAGCCGGAGGCGGAGATACAATATTATAAATCACGGGATAGGTTGTGCTAGCGACTCTATTGTCAGACGTACCCCAGAAATCAAAATATAAAGTATTACCGTCAATCCTAGTTTTAATTAAAATATATTTTTCAGTATCGTTTTTAAACTTGAAATCTGGCCAGGGATTATAAATAGTGGCATCTGTGCCAGCTGGTTCATAATAGGAAACACGATATGAGTGGTTACGACGTTCAGTAATATCTAAGCCTGTGCTTAAAGCTGCCCTAAAAACAGTCGTGCCAATCTGGCAAAGACCACCACCATATTCAGGAATGGTCTTATCCCCCTTTATGACCAATTCTTGCAAATAGCCATGCTCACCATCAATCTCTCCCAAAGACTTTACCAAAGAAAACTCTTGACCTGGCTCGATCAACAAACCATCCAGGGTATCTGCCCCCACATTAATATTGTGAATCCTATTTGGAGGACTACCAGAAAAATCAGAGACACCAGTGCCCAATATTTCTACTATACCTAAATCATTTACATCTTGAGTAGCTACTTGTGGCTCGATTATATTAACAGATAATTCCACTTCTAATTCGCCAGAAATCATCAGGGTTGTATTTATAGCTGCTAGGCTTTGTTCAATATCTATACTCTGACCAGCCTGGCTTTGAATAAACTCTGAAACCTTACCATCCTCCAGTTTAAACTTAGCATCTTGAACTGGCTTTTCAATCTTAGCTTTTATGCCAATCTCTTCTAAATAAGTGTTTAATTTCTCCTTGTCTATTTTTGTGCTATAAGTATTATCACTATTTATGCCTAATTTGAGCCAATTACGCCAAGCGTCATTAGGAATATTCCAGTCGTTTTCCAGATACGTTATATAAAAATCACCCCTGTTAGTTATAGACAAAATCTCATTTTCCTTTGATTTTATTAGCCCCTCTGTAACTTGAGGTTGAGCCTCAATAGTATCTAATTTTATTTCACCCGCTGATAAATCTTCAATCAAAAACTGAGTACTATCAATTGCTTGTTTATAAGAAAGAGTCTGACCGGCTTGTTCAGGGATAATTTTTAATTCATTGTTAGCGTCAAAATAAAACTCTGCTTCTACTTTTTCGCTCAAAACATCAATAAAGCTGTCCTCTAAAATCTGACCATGTTGCTGTCTGTCCCAAGAATACAAAACCGGAAAATTTTCACCAAACGAAATTACTTTTATTTTACTAAATAGCGATCCTAGACTTTGATTGTTTTGAAAGGCTAAAACCTGCCCCAAACTTTTATCAATATCCCAATAGACAATTGAATATGATGCGTCAGAAGCTCCTAGCGCCGAAACCGTCGGATAAATAGTAACTGTTTTCAAATCGCTTTTGTAAGCAAAACCTTCTCCATTGACCTGATCAATTCTACTTTGCAGTTTATCACGAGCCTGCTCATAACTAAGTCCACCTATATCTATACCCGCTACCGATACTCCCTTGATAAAAGAATTCGCGTAAGTGGTATTGATGGTGGCACTAGTAACTAGAATCAAAATTATAACAACAATAAAAACAGTCATTAAAATCAATGACCATTTAGCAACTCCGATAACTTTTTTATCTGAAAAAATTGATTTCATTTTATTCTGTGTGTTCGTCTAACAATTCGTTAAGTAGCTTTTTTTGATCATCAACCGAAGAATTCGGCTGGTAGTCTAAATTTAAATACAAACCTTTCTCTTTGTCGTCTAAACCTTCAAGTAAAAAATCTGCCAATACAACTTCGGCACCATTTTCGGTACAAAGAATGACCTTGCCATCCTCTTGTTTGCTAAAGGATAATTTTAAATTCTTTATTAACATAATTAATTTTCATCTTCAACTTCAATACTGACGTCCTTTCTCTTGGCCTTGGGTAGAGAGATGGTTAAAACACCATTCTTGATAGTTGCTTTAATCTTTTCCTCCTGTACCTCTACTGGCAATATAATAGAGCGAGAAAAACTACCCCAATAACACTCCTGATAAAAATAGTCTTCTTCTTCAATCGTCAAATCTTTTTTGCGTTTACCTCGAATGGTTATCATGTCGTTGTCAAAAGTAATGTCAATATCATCTGGCTCTACTCCGGCAATAGTAGACTTGACTATTATATGACTATCGTCTTGATAAACATCAACTGATAACTGCCCCTCTTCTTCTAGGTCACCTTCATAGGCATCTTCATACTCATCTGCGGCCTCTTCTTCGATTGGCTCAATTTCTTTTACCTCTTCTTTATTTTTTTTGTTTTTCTTTTTTGACATGTTTTTCTTTTTTGACTTATAAAAAGCACTTATATTATATGTTTTCTTGGTCAGTTTGTAAAGATTAGAGTTGACTTTTCAAAGAAAATTGTGTATAAATACAGACGCTACTTTTTCAAGCCGGAGTGGTGAAATTGGTAGACACGCTTGGTTTAGGACCAAGTGCCTTCGGGCGTGGAGGTTCAAGTCCTCTCTCCGGTACCATTTATATAAAAACAAAATGTATATCTTCATATTAATCCTTCTTTTTCTAATCTTATTTAGCTTTTTCTATTCAGTTATAAGGGCCATCTCTTGGGTACCGATGTGGAGCAAAGATTTAGAAAGATTCTTGAATCTAGCAAACATACAGACTGGACAAAAAGTTTATGATCTAGGCTGTGGTGACGGCAAATTACTGTTTGCTGCTGCCAAATATGGTGCCAAAGCCGAGGGCTTTGAAATATCTCTCCTACCCTACATCATTGCCAAGGTGCGACAGATATTTGATAAGACAAAAATCACAGTAAAGTTTAGAGACTTCTGGTTGATCAACTTATCTGACGCCGATGTAGTTTTCTTTTTCTTGATTCCCCGCATCTATCCTAAACTCAAGAAAAAATTACAAAAAGAATTAAAACTAGGCGCAAAGGTAATCGCTTACGTTTGGCCCTTTGAAGACTGGGAACCAGACCAAGTAGACAAAGTCAAGAACAGACCAGCCATGTATCTTTATACAATTAAATAAGGGTGTATAGCTCAGTTGGTTAGAGCGCTACATTGACATTGTAGAGGTCGGAGATTCGAGTTCTCCTACACCCACCATTTTAAAAACAATCCGGAAAAGAGATTGTTTTTTAACTAAAGAAAAAACCCACCATATTTCAGACGGGCAAATTTGAATCAAACATCAATCCTACGTTGGTGGCGAACTTTACCGGCGTGGTCCCAAAGGACTAAGTAAAGATGCTTACCTTTGTGGCCAAGGCCAATATAGTTACAGGGGTTAAGCTCTAGGTCTTTGGGCGGCGTTAATTCCTTTTCCTCGTTACAAAGAATCACTCTGACCAGATGGTCTTGAGCAAAGGGACTTTGTAGGCAAGGCGCCACCTCATTGAGCACCTCAACTAGAGCCCTGGTATCAACCGGGACACTTTTTATTTGAGGACTCCCCCGAGCCAAAAGACACACTTGCCGAACTTGTCTTTCCATCTGGATGTTTTTTTTCCAAGAATCCCAAGCATAGAGAGCTATGGCTATTGCTATGAGGGAAAGTACGATTACGGCAGATATGTTTGCCCAGAGCTGCTTGTCAAAGACTTTGGACCACATTAGTCTTCAACAACTCGTTGGGTGTTCTGGCTATTGCCAATGTTGAGTAGAGGCTTACCCTCTTGCTTAACTTTGACCACACAAATAACCAAAATGGCCACCAAGACAAAGACAACAACCCATTCGATGGGGTGAATTGCCGGCTGTTTCGGACATTTTGACTTATTCATGTCTCCTCCTTGATTGATGAATGATGGTTAAAGGGACGCGAGAATATTGTCAGCTTAACAATATTTTTTCTTGGCTGTCAATTATATCTTCCTTCGTCTAACTCTCTTAGCTGAAAATCCCTGCATATTTGTATAAGATTTTTCATAAAGCAAAAACGGGTAAGTGCCTAAAGATTTAACTAGCTTAAAATTTTTAGCCCCCGCTGGTATAACTACCCCCATACCAATTTTCTGGTCAACATAAAACACCCTTCTGTCTCGGGGACTATTTTTGTCTCCAGTCAATAATTTTAAAACCATACTTATTACTTCTTCAAGCGCTCCTATCTCTGTAGCATATTGAAAATTAAATTCTAAGGATACCCCTCCGCTGATCTGATTTATCAAAGAATACTTAGCCATTTCTCTATCCATAAAAACTACCTCTTCACTAGAACAAAGATTAATTATATTTTTGATCTTTTGATCCAGTTTGGCTATTATTGGTGTAACTTTAAGCTCAGAAGTAGTGGTGTGAATGTCTAAAACATATTCTGAATTTTTTATCTCTAACATCAAACTGCTAGCTAAACGCTCTTCATGGTTACCATTTGATTTGCCAGGAAAACAACGATTCAAATCACTATCAATAAATCTTTTTTTTGCCGCCAATGCTTCTTCGTTGGCCAAAATTATTTTTAACCCAGGGTATTGTTCTATCCTTTTTTTAAAATAACCAAAAACATCCAAACCAAATGTTTCGTCACCATGCAAACAACAAACAATAGTTAAAATATTTTTTCTCTCACTATTTTCTATTACCTTCATAATTTTTTATTAATAGTTTTTTTACCGGCCCACTGCGTTCCATCGCAGTGGGCCGGCTTTTTAGAACTCTCCGTAGCAAACTACCGCATCGCCACGATCAAAATCACAAATACTGTCCCACCACTTCTGTAACGGGCGGTTACGGTGGGTTGGTTTTTGACCGTAGAGCGGGCCGCCATAAAAAGCCCTAATAATTTTTGACTTGTCCTCATAAGACACAAAGGGTGGGCTACCCAACGCACCAATCCAGCTAGCGTGGTCATAATAACCAAGCCTACCTTTGGGATTAGGATACCAAAAGTGGCAAAGTTTATTACCAACAGACCACATCCTAAGGGATTGTGTACGCAACATCAGTTTTTTGGCACCAGTCTCTTCTCTGGCCATGCCAATAACTTTGGCTGCCACACCTTGACCTTGGACATCTGGCCGCAGAATAATTCCCGCTAAATAAAGCGTTTCATGATCTGCCATATTAAAAATAGCAAAACCAGCTAAGCTTACACCATCAAAGATGGTGTAAACGCTTCCTTCAGCCAAATGCTGGGCAACGTCTTCGTAGACCTCTTGTGAGTAGGTCTTGGTGAAAGCTGCTGCTGCCACTCGAGCCGCTTCAATCGTTGAGGGTGTCGACTTGTAAATGAACATTTTTCTCTCCTAACTTGATTTTTGACCACAACAAAAAAACCGCCCGAAACCGGCGGTAAGTGTGTATTTATAAAATACAAAAAAACTTTACCACCAGATTCAGACGGTCAAAAGCCAAGTTGAATTTTTAACTATTTTATACATTTTTAAATTTATTCATTTTTAATTCTTTTGAGCCCCGAGTAACAGTGGCAATACCAACACCCAGTTTCTGAGCAATCTCATGTTGAGGTACGCCTTGCTTGAGCAGCTTGATAATCTCCAAACGACGCGGAATTGCCTCGAGCTCCTGTGGACTCAAAAGCCCGTGTAAAAACTCCTGCATTTCCTTTTCGCTCTTTATTAAAAAGAGTTGTTTAGCTAATTTCTTGAAATACTCATTCATAATTTATACTATTACGCTAGTATAATAGTATAAGACTCAAAAACTGTCAAGTATAAAAACTTTTATATAAAAAATCCCGCTAAACAAAGTCAGCGGGCTTGTAGTGCTCATAGGCTCTACATACGGAAACCGTAATTGAAAATGGCCAAACCAGACCCAAAAGTGGTTACTACCACCAACTCTCCAGGCTTGATAACGCCCTCATCAATCTTGTGAGATATGATCGAGCCAGTAGAAGCTCCAGAGGTGTTGCCGGTGAAGGAAACATTCTGCTGCATCTGCTCACGTCTGAGCTCAGGCCAAGCCTTCTGCAACTTACGCAACAAAAGATCCAAGGTCTTACCAGAAGGCTGATGAGGAACCAGGTGTTTGATGTCAGCCGGATCAATACCAGCCTCAGCAACGGCCTTGATCAAGTGAGCAGAAGCCACATTGCCGACGAACTTATGAACCGCCAATCCGTCTTGGAAAAACCCTGTAGTTTCATCCTTGACCACCTTGCCGAGGTTGCCATCAAAAGGCAGACAGTCGCCTTCAAAAAAGACAAAGGAGTCTCCGTCACCAGCGACCAAAAGCACCGCAAAAGCTCCATCACCAAAGAGGTTGGCACCTCGCCAGTTGTCGGCATTGGTCAAGGTAGTAGCCTTTTCGGCACAAACCACCAAAACACGTTGACAGGCTCCAGACCGAATCATGGCCCAACCATTGAAGATAGCCGCTGCACCGACCGGACAAGCTTCAGCTAAGTCCCAACAGGCTGCTCGCGCACTCTCATCACCCAGAGACAACTTGACGTGGTCCGCCAGACTAGGATAGCCCGGACCTGTGTTGGTCCCACCGATGATGAGATCCAGTTGAGCTGGAGATACCACAGCCTTTTCCAGACAGTCCTTGGCAGCTATGGCTGCCAACTCACTGGTGGATCCGTCAAAGAAGATCCTCTTTTCGATGCCGGTCTGAGTACTCCACTTACGTGCCGTAGCTGCAATAGCTTCAGCCGAATCGTGGTCCATCGGACCAAGTAGCTCTCGACGACCAGCCTCAGACATCTTCTGGCGAATGAAATCTTCTTGAGTGAGTACAGAGAAACGAGAATCATTGGGAGTATAAGCGCTCCCCCAAGCTTTGATCTGGCAATCAACCAGACTAGGTACGTTCTGGACATTAACAAACATCAGCTTACCCCCATTGGGTTAGTGTGAAAGGACTCATCGTGAATTTATTTCTACAACTAATCCATACTATAGGACGATAGCCATCTGGTCAACCTTTGATCTTCTTTTTTAAAAAATAAACTAGCCCTACTATAAAGCTAGCTCCTAATAAAAATATTAAAATTTTTCTAATGCTATTCTTTCTGCTTGTAACTATTACTTCATTGGTGCTGGTGCTAATTTCTGTGGTCTCTATTTGGTCTTCTATCTTTTCTCCTAAAACCTCTTGTGATACCCAAACATCCTCAATTCTAAAAGGCTCCAACTTAAAACCATTGTCTGTGTCTGACAAAATACCGCTAGCTATTACTTCGCTACCCTTTTTTATTTCCAAATCACTGGTAGAAAAAGTAGTGTATATTCTTAGGCTATATTCCTCTTCGGCTTCACTAGCCAAATAAATATTTTTGCCACTTTTCTTTACTACCATACCCCTAACCGCCACCAAACCACCAAGAGAGTCTTCATCGAGATCATCTACTTCTATTATTTCTACTTGAGGCAACTCGAGTTTCATATCATTCAACACTACATCTTCTGCTGAT
>CALDOH010000045.1 GCA_937912185.1 uncultured bacterium
AATTGCAGTTGTTTTAATAATTCTTTCCAATTCTAAAATGCGCCCTTCTACAAAGGCCTGTTCTTCCTTGGCATCTTGGTATTCTGCGTTTTCTGACAGATCACCAAACTCTTTGGCTTGTTTTATTCGATCAGCAACTTCGTATCGTTTCTCATCTAATAAATAATTAAGCTCTTCTTGTAATTTAACCAAACCTTCTTTGGTCAAAACCATTTTGTTCATACTCGTGTTTTTTAATTTAAAGTAAATTTAATGTTAGCAAACTATTGAGAAAAATACCACTCCATGAATAGACGAGCCACAATTACCGCTACGCCAGTATCTCCACCCTCTTCTACCACAACTGCCAAAGCTATTTTGGCATCATCATAGGGCGCAAAGGCTGCTAGCCATGAATGAGGTGTTTTATCGTTTCTAAATTGAGCTGTACCTGTTTTAGCAGCGACTTTTACCGAAACAGACTGCAAACTCTGCGCTGTACCATCGGTTACCGTCATCCTCAGGCCCTTCCTTACTATATTAAAATTATCAGATGATATGACATTCGTCAAAAGGACTTGTGGTTGATACACTTCATTAGTATCATCTGTCTTTATTTCTTTGATAAAATGCGGCTGATATACATGACCATCATTGGCAAAATATGACATCAAAGTAGCAGCCTGAAGAGGTGTAGCGAGCATAAAACCCTGTCCTATTGAGAGGTTATAAGTATCACCCAGATACCATCTTTCACCAAAAGTTTCCTCTTTCCAAGCCTTGGAAGGTAAAAAGCCATTAGCTTCACTGGTATTATCTATCCCTGTAACACTACCTAGACTAAATTTTTTGGCATATTCAACTATTTTTTCAGAGCCAAGTCCAAGGGCAAGCCATTGATTATTGCCACCACCAATAGAATAAAAATAAGTATTGACTGAGTCTGCCAAAGCCCAATAGATGTTTGTACGACCATGACCAGAAGCTCGCCAGTCTGGAAAAAACCTATCACCAACCATAATACCACCCACACTATCTACCGTAAACCGATCATCGACTATTTCTTCTTCGAGTGCCGCTGAAGCAAGTACTAGTTTAAAGACTGACCCCAAGGGATAGGTACCAGAGAGAGCTCGATTGAGTAGCGGCACATCTTCATTGTTTATTAGTTCGTTATACTGTTGATTATTCAAAACCGTCGTAAAAATATTATTATCGTAGCCTGGTAAACTGGCCATAGCCAAGACACCACCGTCATCTGGATCTAGAATGACCGCCGCCATTTTAGTTTTATTATAACGCTTTGACACGTCTTCCATAATTTCAAATAACTTTTGTTGGGCCTTACTATCAATGGTCAAAACCAAATCTTTGCCATCTATTGGGTCTGTCATAGAAATAATACTTTTTTCTCTAAAAAGAGCATCAACTTCTACCTGACGAATACCATTTTCACCCTTCATGACATCTTGGTAAATATACTCCAATCCAGTTTTACCAATTCGATCATGATAATTATAGTCACCGTTAAGTAATTCCTCTTCATTGACCTCTCCTAAATATCCCATAGTATGAGACATACCAAAGTCAGCATAGTATTGTCGACGTGGTTCATAGCTAACCTCGATACTTGGATAATCTTCCGACATTATCATCAATTTTATAGCCGATTCATAAGGCAAATCCTCATAAATCAAAGCTTTGCCAGACTTTTTAGATTTTTCAAATATTCTTTCTTCTAAATCAATTTTTTCTAAAGACAATATTTCCGCCAGATCATCGATAAAATCCATTTTTATCAACTCATCTTCGGGTAATAAATCAACCCTAATGTATAAAAAAAAGTAAGAAACATTCTTCACCAACGGCTCACCAAAACGATCATAAATCAAGCCACGATTGGCTCTGATAACATCTGAACGAATACGGTTTCCCTCAGCTACACCGCGATAATAGTCGCCCTTTATACCCTGTAGATAAACTGAACGAATAAATAAAGTAAAAACTAAAATAAAAAAAATTATAAATAACCTCTTTACTTTATTATCAGCAAAAAACTTACCCAGACGTTCAAATTTACCAAAGGAATCA
>CALDOH010000046.1 GCA_937912185.1 uncultured bacterium
TGCTTAGTTATTTTATAGACTTTCATCGTTCACATCCAGAGTATAAGTTTATGATTCCACCGTTTTTGCTTTCAGAAAAATCTGCCTATATTTCTGGTCACTTGCCAAAATTCAGAGAAGATTTGTTTTGGACTGAAGATGGTAAGCTTTGTCTCAATGCAACCAGTGAAATGATGCTCGGTAATTATCATCGTGAAGAACTGTTGCCAGCGGAAGATTTGCCACTCAAATATTTTGCTTTTTCAACTTGTTTTAGAAGAGAAGCAGGTGCTTATCGAACTGAAGAGCGGGGAATGATTCGGGGTCATCAATTCAATAAGATTGAGATGTTTCATTTTACCAAGCCAGAGAACTCTTGGATTGCTTTTGATGAACTATTGAACTATGCCGAGCAATTGGTAGAAGGTTTAGGTCTTCACTACAATACTGTTCAGCTAGCGGCTGGTGACTGTAGTGCGGCTATGGCCAAGACAGTGGATATAGAAGTATGGATTCCATCTATGAAGACTTACAAAGAGGTCTCTAGTGTGTCTAACGCCTTGGATTATCAGGCTCGGCGTGGAGATATTCGTTTTAAAGACAAAGATGGTAAAAATAAATTTGTTCATACTCTCAATGCTTCAGGTTTGGCTACTAGTCGAGTATTGCCAGCTATCTTGGAGCAATTCCAACAAGCAGATGGTACAGTTTTAATTCCTAAAGCTCTACAAAAATACATGGGCAAGAAAGTGATAGGAAAATAATGTCGATATTAAAATTAAAGGATGATAAAGTTACTTGGCTTGAAATAAACAAAAAAAATCTTTTACACAATGTCGAGGAGTTTAAAAAAATTGCTCCTAACTCAGAGATTTGGCCAGTGGTAAAAAGTAATGCTTATGGCCATGGTCTAAATGAAGTAGTGAAGTTACTAAACAAAGATAAGAATGTTAGTGGTTTTGCGGTAGTAAATTTATCCGAGGCTCAGACAGTTCATAGGCTGACCAAAAAACCAATCATGGTTTTGAGCTATTTTTCTCATGAAAAAGGGGGACTAGTAATGGCCAATAGACACAAAGTATCTTTGCCAGTTTATGATTATCAAACCATTGATTACTTGGATGATCTAGGCAAAAAATTAAAAAAATCTTTTTTTATAAATATCAAAATTGATGTTGGTACAACTCGTTTAGGTTTTAGGGTGGAGGACACTGATAAGGCAATTGATTACATCAGAGCCAAAAAAAATCTAAAGGTTTTTAGTATTTTTACTCATTATGCCGAATCAGAATCAGAGAAAATAGTCTATACTAAGGAACAGTTAGAATCTTTTTCTAAAGTAGCTGGTAAATATTTTGATATCAAAATTCACTCTGCTTGTACTGCTGCTTGTATCAATTTAGAAAAAAGTCAGCAAGACATCATTCGTTTGGGTATTGGCCTCTATGGTTTGTGGCCATCACTAGCTGCTCAGACCAATGGTATTGAACAAGGCATGGAATTGAGACCGGTTATGTCTTGGAAAACAAGAATAATTCAAATCAAAGACGTCAAAGCAGGTGAGTCTATTGGTTATAACCGAACTTATAGGTGTGAGCAAGATTGTAAAATAGCGGTACTACCGATTGGCTATAATGAAGGTTATGATCGGCTTTTATCCAACAAGGCAAAAGTCTTGATAAAAGGTAAACGTTATAAAGTCAGGGGTAATATTTGCATGAACTTAAGCATGGTAGAGTTACCAGTAGATACTGATATTAAGGTGGGGGATGATGTATTACTTTTGGGTAAAGATAAAAAAGATAGTATTAGTGCTGAAGAGTTGGCTGGCTTGTCTCAAAGCATCAACTATAGCGTTGTAACAAAAATAAATTCACAAATTCCTCGCATCATTGTATAATAAATATTTTACGACACATATACTTTTGTCTAATCAAGAGGGTAGAGTATGAAATTACGGATAAAATCAACTAAATCTTGGGAAAAACATTTGCCGAAGCGTCCTAAGCGAGCCCGGTCTGGTTACTATACCCAAAATCAAAACTCACACAAGAAAAAAATAATTGTTATTATTTGGCTAATTTTAGCTATTTTTCTCATACAAAGCATCTTTCAAATCAAGTATTTAAAGATAGAAAAACTGGAATTGATCAATAATAATGATCTAACACTGACTGAAGTAGAAGAATTTTTTGATACCAAACTTACAGCTACTAAGTTTTTTATTTTTAAGAATTCAAATTTCTTTTTATTTAATCCTGAGTCGCTAGAAAAAGACTTAGCGGAAAATTATAATTTAGATCAGGCTAGTATCAAGAAGGTTTGGCCAGATAAGCTACAAATAACAGTCAAGGAAAAAATTTCTCATTTTATTTGGGCTAAAGATGATAGTTTATACCTTTTAGACGCTACAGGGGCCTTAAATCGCCAAATAAGAAGTCTTGATGATAAATACCTTATAATAGAAGACTTTCGTAGTATTAGACCTAGTGGAGAGTATATCTTTAGTCCTGATGAGATAGAGATTATAAATCAGATCTATTTGGAGTGGATGGATGATATAGCTGACAAGGAGAAATTAACTAAAATTGTTATTAATGATAATTGGGGCCTCATAGAGCTACATACTCAAACTGGTTTTTATGTGAAGCTAGACTCAAATGAGAGTATCAAAAAACAAATAAATAATTTAAATCAAATACTTACAGCTGGAAACATAACAGGTGTAGACATAGACTATATAGATGTAAGGTTTGGCGATAAGGTGTATTTTAAGTAATATATATTATAATTTGACTTTTAGCCTATTATAATATATAGTTATATCGACTTCGTATAATATAGGTTAAGCGAAGCTCAG
>CALDOH010000047.1 GCA_937912185.1 uncultured bacterium
CATAAACAGCTTGATAAAAAAGCTGCGAAACTCTAAGCCACTCACGATTTAATTCATTACTAATTGATATTTCAGCCAAGTCCTTCCACTCAGCCAAGATAATAAATTTTAAAAACTCTGCTAACTTAGCACTTAAAGGTACTACCTGATTATTATCCTTGTGTTCATTACATATTATACCGCGGCCAGGTAGGTATTGACCAGCCTCAATAGATTTACCACAAATTTGGCAATCATCTAGCTGTGGCTGCCAGCCAGACATACTCAAGTACTTCCACAAGAAAATACGCACTAGCCAAAGCTTTCTGGCTGGACTGACACTGACATCATTTATGTGAGCAAACAAATCACCTAGTAGTTCAAACTCCCTTCTCTTGTTTCCGCCGTGATCTTCATTGAGAAAAAGCTCGGCAATAGAAGCGGCTAGTGATAGATTGCGTAAATCATTTCTCAAATATTTATAATCAGTGATTGTACTGACTCCAGCCAGATGATCTAGCTTGCCCCGACCAATCATGACTTTGACCTTGGAAAACGGCAACAGATGCCCCGCTTGCTTACTACTAGATTTAGCAGCAGACCTTAGAACAGCCTTAATAATTCCCTCCTCAGGAGTGAATAAATAATAAACTCTATCTGCCTCTCTCCAGGTATGGGCCTTGAGGACAAAAGCCTCGGTCTTAAAAGACATGGGGTATCTTTTACTTTACCCCGCACCTTTTCATAAAAAGTGCGAGAATTAATTATCATATTACAAAAAGTGCGGGGTTTATGTTTTTAAACCTAGGGTAATATTTTCACCATTGACTTTACATTCTTTGATTGTCTCTGGATTGTCGCTTACTTCTTCTAGACTTCCAGCGGAAGTAGCTACCATCAATTCATCTTTAAATTTTACTATAATATCTTTGAGGTATTTAGAATCAGTTTTATAAGTTTCTATTGGTCGATCGCTTGGTTTAAGGCCAGCATCTTTTCTCAACGCATTAATAAAACGAATCAGCTCTCGAACTACCCCCTTATCTTTGAGATCGTCAGTCAGATTGGTATCAAGGGCAACTTTGAAACTATTTGCTTCAGCGACTACCCAACCTTCTTTTTCTTCAACATTTTTTACAACCTCAATTGTTTCTACATTGAGCTCATCAGCTAAAATATCTTTATAAGCTTCTGCTACCTCTTTACCTACCACTACGCCAGCTAATGGTTGTCGTACTTTAATCCCAGCTTTGGCACGAAGAGCGTGAACTGTTTCGGTAATGCTTCTCACTAAATCCATTTGGTTCAAAACTTCTTCATCGAAGTATTTATCATCCACCTCTGGCCAAACTTCCAAATGTATTGAACTTTCTTTATTATCAAATTCTTGATATATAATCTCCGCTGACATTGGTGCAAATGGAGCAACGATCTTGGACAATTGCTTGAGTACATAAGCCAATGTTTCGATAGCTTGTTTATCGCCATCTTTGAATCGATCACGAGAGCGTCGCACATACCAAGTAGATAGGCTATCGACAAAATCAAAGATTGGTCGAGTAGCTTTGACTAGATTATAATCTTCCATTGATTGAGTCACTTCTTGATAAAGCGTGACCAACTTAGAAACTATCCATTTATCTAAATCGTTTTCTAGTTTTGGTAGTTTTTCACCAGCCAATTTCTGCTCACCAGCAAACATCAAATAAAAATTCAAAACATTTTGTAAGATTACTACAAAACGACGATAGGTAGTATTGAGGTCTTTTTCTGTAAAAGACAAGTTCTCAGCTAATACTACTGGTGAAGTAAGTAAATACATACGGAGAGCGTCAGCACCATACTTTTCCATCATTAAGTCTGGTTCTGGATAATTTTGTAGACGCTTGGACATTTTCTTGCCGTCTTCTGCTACTACTATTCCATTGACTATACAATTTTCAAAAGCATGAGACTCTTTAATACCCCCCGCAATGACATGAAGATAATAAAACCAAGCTCTGGTCTGGTCAGATCCTTCGGCAATAAACTTAGCTGGAAACTTGCTGTCAAATTCCTTTTCATTTTCAAAGGGATAATGAGACTGAGCATATGGCATTGAGCCTGACTCAAACCAACAATCAAGTACATCGGGAATACGAGTCATGGTACCACCACATTTACAAGCAAAGGTTACTTTGTCCACCACATGTTTGTGTAAATCGTTTACTTCCACGCTACTTAGCTCTTTGAGCTCAGCCACAGAACCAATGACTATTTTTTCATCACACTTATCGCAAGTCCAAATCGGAATAACTGATCCCCAAAAACGCTGTCGAGAGATAGACCAATCTCTAGCACCCTCGAGCCACTTACCAAAACGACCAGCCTTGATGTGCTCTGGAACCCAATTTATATTTTTGGCATTTTTGAGAAGATTATCTTTTATGCTTAGTACATTTACAAACCAAGATGAAGTTGCGTAGTTGAGCAGCGGTGTTTCACAACGCCAACAATGCGGATAACTATGTTCATATTTTTCTTTGGCAAAAAGTAAGTTCTTAGCAGCTAAATATTTTATAATCTTAACGTCAGTTGCTTGAACATCATCCTTTGGCTTGACATTGTCACCAGCAAAATCAATTGCTTCTTTGTTGATACTACCATCCATAGCTACGTGCTGAATAAAAGGAAAGTTTTTTTCCTTGCCTAGCTTCATGTCATCCTCACCAAAGGCTGGCGCCATATGAACTACGCCGGTTCCTTCTTCAGTAGTGACAAAATCAGCTGAATATATTTTCCAACCATTATCATGATTTTCTAAATTCTTATCCTTATAATAATAATCAAATAATGGCTTATATTTTTTACCAACTAAATCTTTACCTTCGAACTCTTCCAAAATTTTTGGATCACCTTCAATTATTTTTAAAAGGTCTTTGGCTAAAATATATTTACTACCGTCTACTTCAACTTTTACATAATCAATATCTTCTCCCACTACCAAAGCTACATTACCAATTAAAGTCCAAGGAGTAGTAGTCCAAGCCAATATATATGTCTTAGGTTCACTTGCCCCGTTAGAAGTAGGCTCGCCAGAGCCGTCAGTTCTAATGGGGTCGACTAGTTCAAACTTGGCTGTCAATGACAAGTCCTTAATATCTTTATAGCCTTCAGTCACTTCTGACTGAGATAGGGTAGTCTCACAACGCGGACAAATATGCATTGAGCGATAGTCCTCATAGATAAGTCCTTTGTCCCAGAGCTGCTTAAAGACCCACCAAATTGTTTCCATATAATTGAGGTCCATGGTTTTGTAGTCGTTTTCCATATCCACCCAGCGACCAAGACGGCGAATTGTGCCCTTCCAGGCATCAGCATATTCCATCACTCGGCTTCGACAATTTTCATTAAATTTATCAATACCGTATGCTTCAATATCTTTTTTGGTAGCAAAGCCTAGATCTTTTTCGACAATATTCTCAATTGGCAATCCATGAACGTCCCAACCCCATTTACGTTCTACTCGATAACCTTGCATAGTCCAAAAACGAGGTACCACATCTTTCATAATACTACCGACCAAATGACCATAATGAGGGGTGCCAGTAGCAAAGGGCGGGCCATCGTAAAATAGATAATCACCCTTAGGCGCATCCTTATCAACTGATTTCTGGAAAACCTGCTCTTTGTCCCAAAAATCTAGTATTTCTTTTTCTTTATCTTTAAAATCTAACATCTTTAAACATTTTTAATATCTCAAGTCAAGTAAAAATTATTCTAACCCAAAAAACCACCTTTGACAAATATAGACCCTTAGAAAAACAGAGAATAAAGAATCTTCCAAACGGACTGCTTATCCTTTTTGACAGCCTTGGCCTGGTAGACCTTTTTCTTTGGTTTAGCAGCGTTAAATACTTTGTCTAATTTTTTTCTCATATATTTTGCGTTTACTCATATATATAAACCCTCTGACCCAAGGGCATGGAAATGGGCCAGAAGGATTTATAGCATTTTCTTGATCTCCTCGATGGTAAATCTTTTCTTAGTCTGGAGACTCTCTATTTTTCTAAGCCGATCCATAGCTTTATCAGCATTATAAAGACGGTAGCCGCCTTGGCTTCTACCGTCTTCGGGAAGTAGTCCTTCTCTAGTATAAAAATTAATAGTTGAAGGCAAAACAGAAAACAGCCGAGCTAATTCGCCTATCTTAATAAGTTTCTTATCGGTCCTCTGTTTCGGCATAGACTCTATATATTATAAACCATAAAGTATAAAGTGTAAAGTAATTCTAAATACTTTATGGTTATAACAAATAAAAAACCGCTCCCGCAAAGCGGGAGCGGTATAAAGTCTTTATTGTAATGTCTTTAGTCTTTCTATTTCTGTTAGTATTTCTGAGTCTGCTCCAACATCTTCTATGGCGACCACTTTAGTTCTATTTATTTGCAGCCAACCTTCTGGTCGATGCAATTCTTCACCATGTTTTACCAAAACTGGAAATTTTTCTACGGTATCCTCTCCATCTTCTTCTTGGGCTGGGATAATCCGATCTTCAAATTGGATATAATAAACCTCATCTAGATAAACACTCAAGGCATCCTCTTTTACCACCTTAGCATAATAGACTTGACCATTATCCAAAGCCACTGCTTTGAACTTATATTCAAGTACTAAATTTTCATCTTGGCTAGTGTAGAATAGGGCTGCTACTAAAACAACAATGACTACAAAAAAAGTAGCAAAGAGCCAACCCTTGGCTCGACTAACGGTCTGAGGTTTGCGAGACACAAACTGCTCAAATTCCATCAACTCTTCGGTAGGATTATCCTTACTTCGGGAAGCTGAGGTTTTTTTAGTAATGGTTTTCTTAACTTGTGGCATATTATTTCATATTAATTTTGATGCTTAAATGGTAGCAGGAAAATTTTCTACTGTAAAGAGTGCTGATTTTACAAATTTATCTGACTGTATTATCATAATCAATAGTTAAATATTAACTACAATCTATGAAAAGCGATTTCACAACAAATTTTTATTTGTACTTTTTATCGAGAATAAAGGGATTGAGCCAT
>CALDOH010000048.1 GCA_937912185.1 uncultured bacterium
GTACCTTATTCATTTTTTCAACTAACTTTATTTTTTCTGCTTCAGTAAAACTTTCCTTGGTCATTTGAAGCAAAGGAGAATCTTCATCCTCTTCAGACTCTTTAGCAATTCGATGAACCTCTTCTAACCAAGTTGGAATGTTTTCCGCATTAACACTTACATCAAACATCAGGGCTGGTATTCCATTTATCTCCATCTCCTCACCAGTCGGTATGAATTCTAACACCTCATATTTAGCAGTATCAGCTATAAAAGCACTAAAATTTTCTTCCAATTTTCTATTGGCCTCTTCGGCTTCGGGCACAAACTCACCCCACATGTCTTGATTTTCATCGGTCTGAATCCACTCGTTCATGTGTCCTTTGGTAATATCCAAAAACGGAAATTCATCTACTTTATAGTATACGTATTCATCAATTACCCTAGCCTCTACATCAAGTAGCATGCTCATAGAACCAAACTTTCCAAAACCTTCAACACCAATTTCAAAATTTGGTAATTTATCATCTTCGGTTTCAGCAAAACCCTTGCCAGTAACTGTTAGGCTGGCTTTAAAATTAGTTGGGATTGATTCTTCCATGCTATAGAATTCCTCATCCCACCACTCGCCTGATAGAAAATCTAGAGCTTCATCTGATTCCATACCCAAATCATCATCTTCGCCTTCAAATTTACAATACTGACTATTGGCACAAGTTACCTTATCTTCATTAAAATCTGTTTTGGCAAAAACAGACCAGGTCTTAGCAGTATGGTCTGAGTTACATACACCATACTCCCAGCCGTCATAACTCTTTAGATCAGGCCATCTGATAGTAGCACCTTCACAAATTGGTTCTTTAGCCACAGGCTTAGCAACCTCACTACCATCACAATCCTTACCAGCTTGGTACTGTAAGTTTTTACCCTGAGTATGACAATTGCTAACAGCATAATATACTGAACTTAAAGATGACGCTACTCGAGAGCCAGTTCTTTTTTCTTGATAGCGATTACGTTTTGATTCTGGTACTTCAGCATCCAGATCCCGATCACCGACATTTATTTCATAAGACACCGAAAAATCTGCACCTTTTAAGGTAGCAAAGTTTTCATACATCATGGCAACCAATTTTGACTGATCTGGCCTAAGCCAAGGGATTCTATACTTAAGGTTGGTAAAGAAATAAGCATAGGCTCCACCACCAACCAGAAGCAAAATCAAAACTATAATAGAAATCAGAGTCAATTTTTTCTTTGAAATTTTTGGCTTCATTGACCCAAGAGGAGTAGCTGTAGTTATAGCTGGAGTCGGACTTGAATTGTTAATATAATCCGTTGCCCTCTCAGTTGGATTTACTTCTCTATGATGCACCTCTACTGGTTTTTCTGGTGCGTCATAAGACATGTTTGAATTATCCATTTTTTATTTTAAATTTTTAATACACCTCTATACATCCCTTTAAACCAACAAACCATCCCGAGTTCGGACAATTACATTCATCATAAGTATCATGCCAGGTACCCCCCGCTTCTGTACAAGCAAGCTTCATTTGGGGTGTAATCTGATTTTGCCAATCTTCCAAACTACCTTCACCCATGGGATTATAACCATTCTCAACTTCTTCTCCATCAAGATAACCATCACCATCAGAATCTTCGTTATTAGGATCCGTGCCTATCATATCTTCTCTAATATTTTCCAATCCATCATTATCAAAATCTCCAGCAAAATCACTATAACCAAGCTTTTCTTCCATTTCCCTCATTCTAGCTTGTTCTTCGACTTCCATCATCTCTGTCATCAATCCTTCTACAGAAATAGAGGTAGCTGGAGTAGAAACGACAATTGGCTCTTCTTCTACTATCAAAAAACTAATACTGCCGTCTACAGTAGCGCTAGTACCTTCAGCGGCATATTCTAGATTATCCATAGCAAATTCGGCACCCTGAATGACCTTGGTACTAGTATTTACCCAAACCATCATCTGGACATTGGCCATAAAGAGCTTAAACTTTTCCCACTCTTCAGGGCTGTCAGCTTTATTTTTGTTCAAATCTTCAATTTCCTTTTCTGGATTATCAGAGTAAATATTTAAGCCAGTGATTATCATTTCTTCAATCATGTCTGGTTTTACTACAAACTGAAGCTTCTTTAGCTTACCAACTGATGAATCCTTAGTCTCATGTGGATCTTTGATAGTAAAGGCTTTTTTATCTTTAAGCGCTTTGAGGAATTGTTCGTTTTTTTGTTGCATCTGCTCATCATTACCACTAGCATCATCATCTTTTGTGCTACCAGTGATCATACTATAATCACTCTCAGCCAAATATATCCATCTATCATTCAAAATACTAAAATCAATTGGTAAAAATGGAATCTCCAATGACTCTGCGTCTGGTTTAATATAAAAGGTATCGCCAATCTTTTTATACTCCAAAGATAAATCAATACCCATGCCACCAGCAAAGAGAGAATAGTCACCGCTGCCTTGAAAATCTTTATCAACATTATGCATAACATTGCTGATATTTATCTTAAAACTAGAAGGCGCACCAAATAGCGCCAGGCCGCCTGAGTCATCTTTGATATCTTTGATATCTAAATCAACATTTATATCTGATCTAAAATTCTTGAGGTCTTGACCCCAGTCCCATTTTATATCACGAGCTAGCAACATGGCCTGGCCTTGGGCATAATACCACCAACCAGCTACACCAATCAGTACCAACACCAGTACTGCTACAATCATTAACCACAACTTGCCGCCTTTTTTTGATCCACTAGCTTGTTGATTCAAACGCTCTTGCAAACCTGCCTGTGGTGAAGCCACTGGGTCAATGCTTGTTGTTGATTGCATTGGAGGTACTTGAGTCTGCCCCATGCCCAGATCAACGCTGGAGCTAACTTGATTTTGTGTGTTTTGATCTAAATTTTCCATAAGTCTATTATTATCCTCTTATTACTAAATAAATTATATAAGCCACGTAAAGACCGATTAAACTAGCTCCCTGCCAACGCTGTAAAACATTCCTACGACCAATAAACATAAAGGCTAGTAAAATAACAGTTACCACTGCCATAAAATAAATGTCAAAATTAAGCATTGGGGAAAAGTATATAGGCTTAATGATTGAACTTATACCCAATATCCAAAAAACATTAAAGATGTTTGAGCCAACTACATTTCCAATAGCAATATCTGCTTTATGCCTAAAAGCTGCTACAGCTGAAGCAGCCAGCTCCGGCAAAGAAGTACCGATAGCCACGATGGTCAAGCCAATCATAGCTTCGCTCATACCAAATCTTTGAGCAATTTCAATGGCTCCATCGACAATCCACTTACCACCCAAGGCCAATCCAGTCATACCAGCTAATATCATGAGGATTGCCTTCCAATTCTTATGCTCCTTTATTTCTTCTCCCGTGCCCTCAACTTTAGCAATACCAAAAGTATAATATAAAAATATTACGAAGAACATCAAAAGCACCGATCCATCAATCCTGGTCAATGCCGATTGGCCAGCCTTATCTATCATAGCGTCGTTGGCCATAAACCACAGCACTACCGCAGCCAATAGACTCAAGGGTATTTCTTTGGTGATAGTACCCTTTCTAACTGCCAGAGGATAAATAACAGCCGCTACTCCCAAAATAAGCAAAATATTGGAGATATTTGAACCAACTATATTGGCGACCGCCAAATCACTACTCCCTTGGAAAGAGGCAAATAAATTGACAATCAGCTCTGGGGCAGAGGTACCAAAAGAAACAATGGTCAAACCAATCATCAAATCTGATACATTAAATTTTTTGGCAATAGAAGAAGCACCGTCAACCAACCAAGAGGCTCCTTTTATCAAAAAATAGAAGCCAACAATAAAAAGAATGTAAGTCATAAATATGTAAAGTTACGAATATATTTTACCATAAATTAACAATTTTTTGAAATAAAAAATCCCCAACCACAATGACTAGGAATTTATTATAAAATATATTAAATTTTATGTTTGAACTTTTTCAGCGGCAACCTGCTTCATAACTTCTTTTTCAAACAAAATCGCACCTAGAACCGTCACCAAAATAACTGCCAAAAGTGCTGCTGAAGCCATGGTTTCATTCAAAGCATGATTGGCCAGAGCAACGGCGACAAAAACCAAGCCAACTTCACCACGAATAGACATAGCCAAACCAACCAGCTTACCCTCTTTCTTGTCTTTGAATAAATATTTAACTAAATATTTACCCACAAAACCGATCACAGTAAACAATATTGCCCAAAGCCATACTTTTGTATCAATCAAAGCCGCTCTTGGCAACATAGTACCAATACTGACCAAAAATCCACCAACAAAGATATGCATATAGCCCTCTATTTTTTCCCAGGCTTCATGCTTGATTTCATTGTCTACTTTAGAAAGCACTACACCAATACCAAATGCTCCTAGAACTGGCTCCAGACCAAGTATAGCCGCTAGAGATGAGCCTAAGACAAGCATCCCAAAGAAGAATCTAGTAAAAATACCTGTAGCTGACTTTGAATATTGTTTATTCAAATATTGAGCAATCTTATCAGCAACACCCATAGTCCAAAGAACATAGGTTGCTACCAAAAACACAATCACACCGATAGCTAGAGCTACAAAGGGATTCATACCACCTTCAGCTACATGCTCAGCACCAGCGCCGGTAGAAGATAGTTTAGATAAGATAGTCAAAATAATAACACCCAAGATATCATCAATAACAGCCGCACCCACAATCTGGTTACCAAGATTGGTTTCTAGCTTACCAGCCCGCTTGAGAGCTTCTACCGATAGGCCAACTGAAGTAGCTGTAAAAATACCACCCAAAAATATAGCCTCTATCCATTCCAAATGAATAACATAATGACCTAAGGCAGCAAAAGAGATCAGTGGGATAAGCACACCACCAAAAGCTACGGCAGTAGCAATGCCAATATTCTTTTTGAGAAGTTCCATATCAAAATGAAGACCAGCTTCAAATAAGATAAATAACACACCAGTAAGTCTGGCCAACTCTACACCTGGAGAATCTGGGTGTAAAACTCCCAACAATGCTGGACCAGCAATAATACCCATAATAATCTTTCCAGCCATAGGGGCTATACCAAAAGCCTTGGCCATTCGACCACCAAAGGTAGCAAATAATGCCAAAAAGGCAATATCGATCAACATAGGTAGATAAACACTAACATCACGATGATGACTAGCCTCTAGTTTTCCTTTCACAAAATACAAAATCACTGAGATAACAGCAACTTCTATAATGAAGAAAACCAATCCTTTTATTTTCTCACTCATAGGGGTTAAATTTAATTCTTTCTTAGTTGATTAATTAAAAAAACAGCTACATCATATACCAAATAGCCAAAAAAATCAATAGCCTTAAAAATCAAAAAATCCCCGCTCAGCAGGGACTTTTAAATTTATTTAATCTCGTGGGCTAATCTGTACCTGATCCACTGTCCGCCAATGACTTTGCCTTGGGCTAAACATCTCACCAAGACTCTGTCGCCAAAAAACAACAAAGAAAAATAACATCGCAAGAATTATTATCATGATAGCCACAATTAACCCAGTGTGATCAGCTGACTGTTTTTTGTCTTTCTTTTTTGGCATACATTTCAATGAAAACCACCAAAGCTAAGCACCTTGGATGACAAACCGGGTTACGATTTACTGAATTTTTAGTTTAACGATGACTTGGTTTTATAGTGTGTAAGTTTTTAGCAATAAATAGCATGCCGCAAACCAATGCTAAACCTGAAACCAAGAGGTGTACTACTGGATTAACGTTGCCCCAAGATGAAATCATATAAATTGCAGCGATTACTACATAAAAAATCCCGCCAGCAACTTCCCAACGCCATGCTACTAATAGTACAAATAGTAGGATGAAACTTGGCAAAAATCCAGCCATAAGAGGAGCGTTTGCCAGAATAGGAGCATCTAAAACTTTGAGACTAATCAATGTCACAAACAATAGATATAGTGCTCCTAGAAATCTAGGTGTCCAATAAAAATTCTTGTTGTTCTTCATAGACTTAAAATTAATTAATTTTTATTTTTACTTTTTATCTTCAATATATATTATACCACAAAAAACGATTTTCTTTAATTTAATACCCAAATACCATAATTTAAGATAGTAGCAAAACTAACCCAAAGTAAATATGGCACCAAGAGCCAAGCGGCTAATTTTCTTATACCAGAAAATAAATATATAACAAAAACTATCAAAAACCACAGAATAACTATATCTACAAAGGCCAATTTGGGATCTTTTAAGCCAAAAAATAGGA
>CALDOH010000049.1 GCA_937912185.1 uncultured bacterium
GTGCGGCAGTGGATTCTGCCGGAGTTAATAATCTAACTTGTCCAGTCAATCCAGCTGCGACTAGTACCCTAGTTGACGGTGGTATTAGTGCTTATGATTTTAACAAAGACGAGTATGATTTATGTTTTGTAGATAACCCCGATGACCTTAAAGCAACAAATACTTTTACTATTGCTACTTGGTTAAAGATGGATTATACGACTAATGCGGAGTACGATATAATGGAGTATCATTATGAGTCGAATCCTTATAAAGGGTATAATTTTTATGTTAACAACACTACTGGTGATCTTATTTTTGAAATTTGTGATTCTGTCACCTGTACTCATGTTCTGACAGCTAGTAGTATCTTGAGTCATAATACAGTTTATCATGTGTCGGCTGTGTATGATTTGGACAATGATATAGCTAAAATGTATGTTTATCAAAAAGCAGTTGGTGGAATTAGTACTACTACGGCTAGTTCGATTCCTACTTTAGTAAATTATGATGCAACAAATTCTCCGGGCATTGGTTTGTTTTTTGATGGCGTGTTGGATGAAATGCGTTTCTACAATAGAGCTTTGACTGATGAGGAAATTTGGGCACTGCAGTCTCAAGGAGCAAATTAATAAAATATATGAATAAGATTTTAAATAAAATAAAAAATACCAGACAAGGAAGCATTGCTTTGATACTGGTGATAATGATTACTAGTGTTACTCTAGTGTCTGCTTTGATCATTGCCTTGATTAGTGTGACTGACCTGACAGCTAGCTATCATGTGACAGAGTCCAAATCAGTGGCTACCAATATTGATGCTTGTATAGATGATGCCTTGTCTAGGATAGCTTCTAGTACTTCGGTATCTGGGTCTTACAATCTATTTACTAACAATATAAACTGTACTTATGATATTTCGACCATTGATGCTGGTTTTATAACAGTGACTTCAACTGCCTCTAGTACAGCAGCTCTTGGCTACTGGCAAGATCAAGTGATAGTAACTGTTAATGTTTCCACTACTCCAATCTCTATCGACACCTACAAAACTAGTTTGGTAGGCTACGATTCGGTCAATACTTGTGGTGATGGTGATTGTACCGGTACAGAGGATTGTGTCACTTGTGGTACAGATTGTGGTGCTTGTGTTTGTGGCAATGGCGGTGATCCTGAGGGTGATGAAGTTTGTGATGATGGCAATACTGACAATGAAGGCTGTGGCAATGGCGGTGATCCAGAAGTAGCTGGTACTTATTGCAACTCTACTTGTACAGCAGAGATAGTCATAAGTACTGATGAGGTTTGTGATGATGGTAATACTTTTGATGAAGGCTGTGGCAATGGCATAGCAGAAAGTGCGGGTACTTATTGCAACTCTACTTGTACAGCAGAGATAGTCATAGCAACAAAAGAAGCTTGTGATTATACTGGTCGTAGTTGTGGGGTTTATGGTACTCCTCATAATGCGCCAAACACTTGTCCTTCAAAAAATCCACTATGTAGTGACAATTGCCTTAGTTGTACAAATTTATGTCCTAAATTTTAAATTAAAAGTAATAAAATACTTATGGCCAGAAATATAATTGGTATAGATATCTCAGATGCTTCTATTGAAGCAATAATTCTTGATAAAAAGAAAGGTCATTTTGTAGTCCAGGCTTATTCTCGCTATCGTCTGTCCCCAGATATTGTTGAGGATGGTAAAATACTTCAAGCAGACAAGCTAAAAGAAGCTATCAAGGGTTTGTTGGCTAATGCTCAGCCAGCACCAATTCAATCAAAAAAAGTATTTTTGTCTATTCCTGAGTCCAAGGTTTTTACTCGAGTTATTTCTTTACCCAAAAATATCAGAGGTCGCGATCTCGATGAGGCAGCTCAACACAAGGCAGAGGAGTTGATCCCAGAGTCTTTTGATAACTTAGTTTCAGCTACAAAATTTTTGCCTGATGCTGGGGATAATAAACAGATTTTGTTTGCTGCTGCTGAACTAGCGATAGTTAATGATTTTTTAAAAGTTTTTAGTGATCTAGGAATGGACGTACTCGGTATCGTGCCAGAAGCCTTGAGTTCTTTTGCTGGCCTTGATGAAAAATTGGAAAAAACAACCACCCTAATGCTTGATCTTGGGGCTAGGACCACTATTGCTACTGTTTTTGATGGCAATGGTATTCGGGATAGTATTAATGTCAATATCGCTGGTGACAATTTAGTCAGTGCCATTGCCGCTAAAATGGGTCTACCTTATGCTCAAGCTGAGGAAAAAATGAAACAGTCTGGTATGACAGCTGATGGTGATGGAGAAGTCATGTTGATTGTTCAGGGCCAACTTCAACCATTGGTTGATGAAATAAAGCGCTTTGTTAATTACTACCAGGAGGTTAATGAACAAAAAATAGAACAATTAGTTTTGCTTGGTGGTTTGGCCCAAATGAAGGGGATTGATGCTTATTTTGGTGATAATCTTGGCCTGGCTACTTTTATTGGTAGTCCGTTTATTGCTCATGAAAATCTACCAGATTTTGTAGATTCAACTACTTTTATAAATGTTTTAGGTCTGGCTAAAATGTCAGAACAAAAACCAGAAGTCAATTTTTTAAATGATGAACTCCAAAAGAAAAGCCGGGTAAAAAAACCAGAAGAAAAAAAAGTAGACGAAGTAGAAACTAGCGATATTCAGGCAGAGCCTAAAACAAAAAAGACTCCAAAAATAAGTTTTAACGGTTTTGGTACTAAGCTAAAAGAAGTTTTGTTTAATAAA
>CALDOH010000050.1 GCA_937912185.1 uncultured bacterium
AATACGCCCAAACTCATCTGGTAATAGTTTTATTTCATCGGGTGATGCTACTATAGACTTTTTATAGTCATCAGGGTAAATATAAACTGAAACTGGCTCTAGGGATATATTTTGTATAACTAGTTCTAGGTCTTGTTTGTCTGGATAAAGCACCTCTAAAGACGATGGGCTGACAGATACCCCAACTGCCCCTACGCCAATAGGGAAAAACAAAAATAATAAGACTAGTGCTTTAACAAATTTCATTATCTAACTTAATTATTGATAGCCCAAAAAATCAATTGACCAGTCTTTTGCCCATTGGTATCTAGACTGGCTGGTAAAGCCAAGCCTACATTGACGGCGGATGAGTTGCTCCGAGCAATGCTGACACTATAGTCCTCCCAGATTGATTGATTGAGGCTAGTATAATCTGAAAAAACCGAATCTCCAATAACACTAGCTTCAATATAAATATTAGTAGTACCAGTATTGGTCAAAGCTATAGTTGTCTGAGCAGACTGCCCTGCTGATAAGGTGCCAAAGTTTATACTGGATTGACTGACTGAAAAAGCAATCGTGTCTTGACCCGGGCCACCAGTGTCATTGTCTATATCAACCAAAAGATCAACTGTCTCTGAAACTCCACTACCTACTATTAGATAAATCTTATTGCTCCTAGTATACTGCTCCGCTATTTGAGACCAAACTGGGTAAATACCGTCGCTGGCCATAGCAATAGTTAATTGTCCAGAGCTATTGGCTTGGTATAATTGATCGCCAATATAAATATTAGCACCTGACTGAGCTTGCCAAGTAGTGCCATCAAAATAAGTAGCTGTTACTACCAGGCTTTCGTTGCTGGCTATATCAGTTGTATTTACTTCTACTTTAGCGGCATAAAGCGGCCAGCCACCATAAGCCCACAAAACATCATCACCTTCGCTTAGCTGATAATCCCCAGCTGCCTGAGTACCACCAGACCAATTGATAAAGTACTGCCAGCCATCCATGCCAGCAGCGTCAATCCCATCGATAGAAGAAACATAAACTCCATAAGCACTATCTTGAGTCTCGTACTCATAGCCACAGACTTCTGCTCCGGCTGCCAAAACATCTAGAACCGTGCCAACATCCAAGGCAGTAGCTAGGCAAATAGTATTGTCTGGTCCCTCAATTCTTAAATCTATACCAACCGAAGTTTGCTCTTCTTCTAGCTCTATATAATTTACTGGATAAAACTTACCAGACAAAGCTACTAGAGCATAAGCCGTTACCATTGCTGAACCGTTTTCATCTGAGGGCAACCATAGATAAGATCCATCTTCTTGCTCTAAGCTTTGCAAAAAACTAAGTGGATCATTGTCTGATACCTCCCAAGCACTAGAATCACTCCCAATTTTATTTAAGGCCGCTATTACCCAAGCTGTAGAAGCACCATCAGAACTACCGGCTACATCATAAGCAAAACCACCATCGGTATTTTGAGTATTTTTTAAATAAGCTAAAGCTGCTGTCATCTCAGTTGAATTGTTGTCTACCCCCACTTCTAAAAGTGCCATAATCGCAGCGGCTGTATCGTTGCTATCAGAAGATCCGGTGGTAGACCAACTCCAGCCGCCATCATCGTTTTGATGGTCTAAAATAAAGTTCTTTATAGTATCAGTACTATCTGTCTGACCAACGCTAGCCAAAGCTAGAAGGGCCCAAAAATCATCATTGAGCAAATCACTAGAGCCAACTTGACCACCTGACATATTAGCATCAATCGTCGCTAGTAAACTTTCTAAAGCACTTATGTCAGTACTACCTACAGCCGATAAGGCCAAAAGATTTTTGACAGCAGTCATCAAATCATTAGTTGAACTATCAACATAAGTCACATTTGGATTTGATACACCGGCTGCTACCAAAGCTTGGGTGATCCAAGCATTTTGATTTTGACTTTGTAGATAAGAAATACTGGCACTATTGTCAGCCCTAATCAAACTAGGACTAATAGCCAAAAAAACAGCTAAAATTAAAAATGAAACTTTTTTCACCCCATTAGAAATTCTTTTTTTAAACATACAATAAAAATTAATCCTCTACCTCCGTCAATACAATTTCTAACGGGGCAAATATTTTTTAATAAATTATTCTTGAAATAAGGTGCGGACGAACCACACCGGATAGATTAGCTGCGACCATCAAAATTGACAGCTTGGAAGTGGGCATCGACATCTGGTCGTACCGGAGGCTTCCAGCCCCAGACTACTGCGCCATGGCGCTTGACCACGATCTTTTGCTGACCATTGAAGCTAACTCGATTGATAGCCCCTGGCGGTTTAACTCCACCAATAAAGTATTCATAGTCCTCCTCGCCATGTTGCCCCAAACGAGTCAAAAAAAGAAGTTCAGAACCAAAGTCCCAATCTATCCGATCACTGTACTCGACATCCAGGCCTCGACGGCGTAAGAAATCGGCCACAGAACCGGGCTGGATCAGATCTTCGTAAATCAAGCTCTTGACCAGAATTGATTCTGTTACTGCTTCTAGCTCCTCTTCGGGAGCTAATACCTGCCGGCAACCAGCCAGAAAGGCGCTAAACGAAAGCAACGTAGAGGCTACAAAGCCTTGAAACAAGTAGACCAAAAAAGTCTGTCGGGTCATTTTCAAGAGTCTTCCTCCTTGGTTTTTCTATCCTGAGATTGAATGAACGATTAAAAAAACTCTGCCTAAGAAGAGCAGAGATAAATTTATTATGTTTAATAAACTTAGCCTTTCCCTCCTTAGGAAAAAGAATAGTATTCTCAGGTGTCGGACTTTCATCCGGCAAATGCCGGAAACCGTAGCTAGGACTGTGGAGGAATTTCACCTCACTTCCCTGATTTGATTGTCAAAGTGAATATAGCTTAGCAGAAAAAAATATCCTTGGCAAATAAGCTTAATTGCTAAACCTTTTTTGGCAATCAGACTGACACTTACCACTAACTGAACAATATTCTGCGCCGCCAATAGCCTGACAATAACGTTGGCAATCGCTCAAACATGGGCCAAGTAAATCCGCTCTTTGCTCATCAACAAACTGCTGTGGCGCTGTGATAGGATTGGGCTTAACCGGCTCTTTTTGACCACAACCGTATAAAGTCAGTGATAAAATTGAAAGTAAAAAAATAACCCTCATAGAATTATTTTTTGTTATTTTTTTGTTTTAGCAACCTATTTAACTCTTTTTGGAAAGTCTTTACATCTTTGAATGAATGATAGACTGACGCATACCTAATATAGGCTACTTGATCAAAAGACTTAAGACGCTTAATGACAATTTCACCTAATTGTTTAGAGGTTATTTCATTGCCTCCTTTTTTCTGGAGATCTCTCTCTATTTCTCTAATGAGTTTTTGAAAATCATCTTCCAGATAAGCCCGCTTCTCTAAAGATTTTACAATACCCTTGATCAGTTTGTCTCGATTGTAATTTTCTCTATGTCCATCACGTTTGATAACAATCAAGTCCAAAATTTCCATCTCTTCAATGGTAGAAAAACGAAATTTACATTTTTGACAATGCCGACGACGCCTAATGCTAAAACCCTCGCCACTAAGACGAGAGTCTACCACTTTAGTATTATTACTATTACAAACTGGACAATTCATCCCGTTAGAAATTAATTATCAGATTACTCTACCCGCTAATATAAAAGTGTAAGAATTTCTAACGGGATTCATCGCTCATTATCTCTCTTTAAGTTTTTTTCTAAGGAAGGCGGGAATTTCAAGCTCTTCTTCTTCCCTACTCTTTGGCACGTCAATTACCTCTTTCTCTTCTGGCTGTTGATCTTGTCTATCTTTTCTAAAAGCATTTTTTGTTTTTCTTTCTTCTGTCTTCTTGGCAAAAGTTTCTGGATAAGACATAGTCGGTTGGACCGCAGCTGGCTCAGTCTTTATTCCATCGCCGCCCTTAAAACCAGTGGCAATAACTGTAACCTTAACTTCATCACCTAGGGCTTCGTCAATTATTGCACCAAAAATAATCTTGGCTTCAGGATCACAACTAGCAGTAATTACCTCTGCTGCTTCATTCACCTCAAACATTGATAAATCAGAACTACCAGCAATGGTAAACAATACCCCAGTAGCGCCATTTATGGATAACTCAAGCAGTGGACTATCAATAGCTGCCTTAGCAGCTTCTTGAGCTCTATTCTCACCACTAGCTTTACCAATTCCCATCAAAGCAGAACCGGATTGATTCATAATAGTCTTAACATCAGCAAAGTCAACGTTGACAAGCCCCGGTACAGTAATAACTTCGGAAATACCCTGAACACCCTGTTTAAGAACTTCGTCTACTATAGAAAAAGCTTCTAGGAGTGACGTTTTCTTATCAATGATTTGCAGTAGACGGTCATTGGGTATAGTAATAATTGTATCAACTTTATCTATCAACTTTTCTAAACCTCGATGAGCAATATCTTTTCTTTGAACCCCTTCAAAAGTAAAGGGCTTAGTCACAACTGCTACTGTAAGTGCTCCAACTTCTCTGGCAATATCAGCAATCAAAGGAGCGGCTCCTGAACCAGTGCCACCACCCATACCACAGGTGATAAACACCATATCTGCCCCAGCAAGGGCGGCCATGATGTCTTGTTCATTTTCCTCGGCACTTTTGAGTCCTAATTCTGGATCCATACCAGCACCCAAACCTCTAGTGGTGGTCTTGCCAATGTGGATTTTATTAGGAGCAATAGAGTTGTGCAAAGCCTGAGCATCGGTATTGACAGCTATAAACTCTACTCCCCTAATCTTAGAGGAGACCATGCGATTTACCGCCGAGCCACCAGAACCACCAACGCCGACTACCTTGATATTAGCAAAAGTTTCTACCGGTGGAGTAACTTCTTTTATTTTTCTGACCATTGTTTTATATTATCTTTAAAAAAATTATACTACGATGAAGGCCAAAGCCCTTTGAACCATTTTCTCATTTTATCTGTAGTTTGTCCAACTGAAGAAAAACTAGATAAAAAGCCATCACGGTATTCCAAATTTCTATCAGCCCAAAGTACCAAGCCCAAGGCAGTAGTATATTCAGGGTCATTTAACTTATCAATTGGAAAACCAGTTTCAGCTGGTGTCCCTAAAAATACCGGCAACTCAAACACCTCTTTAGCTAGATCAATTGCCAAGAGCATTTTGCTACCAGCGCCAGTCAACACTACGCCTGATGGTAATTTTCCATCTTTTTCTATCTTTTTTAGTTCTTCATTGACCAAAGAAAATATCTCTTCCATTCTAGCTTCGGAAATTTCGGCAATATCTTTTTTGTAAACATAAGACCCCTTTTTCTCATCTTCAGAATACTTATTCAAGTCTATTTCATCACGCTTGGATACACTTTCTGAAATTGCTTGAGCATGATCTAGCTTTACAGCTTCGGCAGTATCAACCGAAGTCTTGAGACCAATGGCTAAATCATTGGTAATATGACCAGAACCAACTGGCAAAACCGCTGAGTGAAGTACATTACCTTCTTCAAAAACTAGAACTGAAGTAGTGGCTGAACCAATATTGACCAAAGCTACGCCTAGTTCTTTTTGCTTAGCTGTCAGTACTGCTTCGGCGGTAGCTAAAACAGAAAAAACAATATCTTCTATATCCACGCCAGTACGATAAATACATTTGGTCAGATTCTTTATCTGGGAAGACAGGGCCATAACTACCTGTGCCTCTACTTCCAATCTAACACCAGACATACCCTGGGGTTCTTTAAGGCCCTTTTGATCATCTAAGCTATAACTAATAGGCAAAACATACAAAACCTCGTAATTTGGCATGGTGGTAGTACTCTCGGCCACTTCTAGAGCTCTTTCAATATCAGAATCTTCTACCTGTTCATTGGCCTTGGCAACTGCCACAACGCCCTTGCTATTTACTGTCTTAATATGAGTACCAGACATACCCACTACCATCTTATCAATGTTTATGCCTGTCATACGCTCACATTTCTCAATTGTCTCTGAAATACAAGAAACAGCATCCTCTATAGACGAAATGCTGCCACGAGAAATTCCCTGAGCAGGACTGTCAGCCGCACCAATGACCTTAAGACGACCTTCTGGCAGTCTCTGGGCCATAACAATTCTGATAGTGCTGGTACCGATATCAAGACCGGTTATGATGTCTTTGTTGTTCACTACGTTTTTTCCCTTAAATGATAATTAATTATAACTAAATAATCAAATTTTGCCAAACTTTTTACGAAAAAATTATTATACCAATTACGGCTACGAATAAAGTTACCAAAAATACCATACCAGCCAATAAATCCTTTATCTCTTTAGCAAAACTATGAGTTTTTGGTGCTAGCATATCAACTAATCTCTCAATAGCTGTGTTAAACACCTCCAAAGCTAGAACCAAGGCTATCACCAGTAGTAACATTATCCAGTAAATTTCTGAAATTCCTCGATACCAAGCAACTACTAGTACTAAGATTCCTATCAAGATTTCCAAACGAAAGCTCTTTTCTGTCCTGAAAACTAATTTAAGCCCCCGCCAAGCAAAGCCAAAACTTCTACTGTATCCTTTTATCATTATTTTCTGTTAAGTTTGTCTAAAATATCCTGTTCTGTTGCTAGCTGTCGTAAAAGTTCTTTTTTATTCTTTTCATGATCATAGCCCAATAAGTGCAAGATACCATGAACTGTCAAAAGTTGTAACTCAGCCTTGATAGTACCCTTCTTTTCCTTGGCTTGCTTCTTGGCCTGTGGTAAACAAATTATAATCTCCCCCAAAATTTCTTGACCATCCATATTAAAAGACAATACGTCAGTTACTTTATCTTTGCGTCGGT